>DATCUG010000713.1:0-4328 GCA_036567525.1 Streptosporangiaceae bacterium
GTCCGGGGAGACGTGCGCCCAGTGGTTCAGCCGGGTGAACATCGCCGGCGCCGCCGCCACTGATGGCAACATCTTCATCCTCCAGGACGAGTCCAACACCACCAACCTGTCCGTCTACGACTCGCTGTACAGCAGCGCCGCGGCCCAGGCCCGGGCAGCCAGCTCCGGCATCTCGGTGTACTCCGAGGTGTCCACGGCCAACGGCACCGCCGCCCAGATGACCGCCGCGGCCAAGTCGATCAGCCCGGACGGCATGTACGTGGCCGCCCCCGGCGCCACCGGCACCGCCGACCAGTTCTTCAAGACCATGAAGGCGGCCGGCTACTAAACCAGCCCGCACCCCTGTCCGCCCGTTTTCGTGCCGCCCGGGTCTTCTGGCCCGGGCCGTTTTACCTGGCCGTGGCCGGGCCTAGCGGCGAATGGACCGGTCGGAATTCCCCGGTGCAGACGGGCCGCATTTCTCTGGGGCGCTGACCTCGCTTCTTTGCAAACTGTTGGTGAATGCAATAACCAGAGAAAACCTAGGAGTAGTAATGCATACGTTCGGTAAAATCACCGCCGCCCTGGGCGCCGCCGCGATCGCCGGCGGCACCGCGCTCGGCATCCTGTCCGCGGGCGCCGCCTCGGCGGCGACCAAGCCGGCCTGGTTCATGACTGCTGGCAATATCCAGTCGCTGAGCCAGCTCGACTCGGCCACCGCGGCGCACTTCTTCAACACGTCCAGCTCGTACGGCGCTGGGGCCAGCCTGATCAAGACGCCGGTCCAGTACGGGTACGCCACCACCCCGGTGCTGAACTACACCTCCTACGCGAAGTTCAGCTCCGACCTCGCCAGTGGCGCGATCAAGTACCCGTACAAGTGGGTCATGTACGACCCGGAGAACTGGGCCTCGACGCCGGCCACCGAGTCGCAGGACCCGGTCACGTACCTGAAGCTGTTCGGCCAGCTGGCCCACGCGCACGGGCTCAAGGTGGTCGAGGCCCCGTCCCTGGACCTGTGCTCGGTCAGCGGCACGCTCTACCCCCGGCAGCCGGGCGAGAACTGCGTCCAGTGGTACGGGCGGGTCAACATCGCGGGTGCTTCCGCCACCAGCAGCGACATCTACGTCCTGCAGGACGAGTCGAACACGGCCAACCTGAGCCAGTACATGTCGCTGTACGCCAGCTCGGCCAGCCAGGCCCGGGCGGCCAACTCCACCGTCAACGTGTACTCGGAGGTTTCCACGGCCAACGGCACGCCGGACCAGATGACCGCGGCGGCCAAGTCCATCAGCCCGGATGGGTTCTATGTCGCCGCACCGGGCGCCATCCCGCAGGTGGACCAGTTCTTCCAGAACATGCGGGCCGCCGGCTACTAGACCGGCCCCAGCCATGGCGCGGGCCCGGCAGCTGCCGGGCCCGCGCTGCGGCCTGGATGTCAGTGCAGGGACCGCACCCCCGCGCGGAAGGCCGCGACCGCGGCCGGGCCGGTGAGCCGCCAGTTCTGGTGATAGAGGCCCTGATGCTGCGCGACGTCGAACCAGATCAGCCCCAGCAGGTGATCGCGGCGGAGGCCGGCGAACAGGCCAGGCAGCTTGGCCGCCTGCCCGGCGCGCGGGCCGATACCGACCTCGGAGAGGAGAATCGGCTTCCTGGTGAACCTCCGGACGCTGCGCACGGTGCTGCCGATCACCGTCTTGAACGTGTCACCGGGGGTGAAGTAGTAGCCGTCGATGCCGATCCAGTCCACGTAGCCCGGGCCGGGCCACCAGTTGCGGATGTGCCCGGTGGCCAGGTTCCGCCGCCCGCTGACGTCCCACAGCCAGGTTACGTTGATCGCACCCGAATCGCGGAACACCGTCACCACGTGCCGCCAGGCGGCCACCCAGTGCGCCGCGCTGGCATGTCCGCGGCCCCACGGATACCACCGGCCGTTGGCCTCCGGAGCGAAGCTCAGCACGACCTGGCCGCCGTACCGGCGGACCTGCCCGGCGAACCGGTGCAGGTAGCCGTCCCAGCGCCCGGCGGCGATGGCGGCCAGCGAAGCATGCCAGGGCTGCATCTGCACCAGCACCACCGCGCCGGCCCGGGCGGCCGCGGTCGCGAACCGGGCCCGGAACGACGTGCCCCACTGGCTGTAGTACACGGTGATGTTGGGCCTGCGGCCGGCCACCGAGGTGAACGACGTCACCGGCCGGTAGGTGCTGGGCGTGTTGCGCTCAACCACGCCCAGGTAGTGCCCCGGGCCGGGATGGCTGATGGCCTGCTGCGGGTAGGGCGCCGAGCTGGCCGGGGGCAGCACGAAGACCTGCGGGCGCACGGCCGGCCGCTCATGCCGGAAGAACCACACCGAGGCACCTGCCCCGGCCACCACGATGGCCACACTCACACTGACGATGAGCCCGGCCACATACCTGGCCTTATTCATTGACCAGTACCTCCGCGGGCTGAACCGCGGCGCCGGACAGGGTGACCTCCACCTTTTTCCGGGTGATCCAGCCCTGGCGATGGCAGGTCGCCATGCCGTAGAAGCGGATCTGGCGCAGCACCAGCAGGTACCACAGGGCGGCGAACGGCAACAGTCCCACCGAGGCCAGCCAGCCAGACCAGCGCACATCGGTGCGGTGCACGGTGATCAGCCGCATGGCCACCGCGATCGGCCAGGCGACCAGGGCGATACCGCTGGCGAAGATCAGGTTCCGGGTGGCGGGCCAGGCGAACGGCACGGCCAGGGACACCGCCACCGAGGCGAAGAACGCGTACTGCTGGTACAGCACGAACCACCAGGCATACGAGCGCGGCCGCAGATAGCGGATCCGCCACAGCGTGCGGATCGTGGATGCCCGCATCCAGCGGGTCCACTGCCGCAGGTGGTGCGACAGCGTTTCCGGGTAGACCGGCATCGCGACGGCGGTGGGCTGATGGACGGCCCGCCCGTGCAGCAAGGCGAACAAGGTCAGCGCGGTGTCATCGCCCAGCGTCACTGGAGTGCCGAAGAACGTCTCGCTGGTGTAGGCGGGCAGGATCCGGTGGATCAGCCAGCCGCGGTACAGCGAGAAGGCGCCCGGGTTGATCACCACGTTCCCGCCGGCCACGCTCTGCGCGCTCATCGTGAACAGCTGGAAGGCCAGGGACCGCATCCCCATGGCCCGGGTGAGCAGGTTGGTGGTCAGGTTGTAGGCCATCTCGAGGCCCGCCACCGAGACCACTTCACGGTCGGCGAACGGCTTGAGGCCTTCCTCGATGGCCCGGCGCTCCAGCGCCGAGTCGGAGTCCATCGTGGCGTAGATGTCAGCCTGCGGGATGGCCTGGAACGCCGCGGCCTGGGCGTGCTTCTTGCCCTGGTTGTGCTGACGGATCCAGACCAACTCGGTGCCGGACGGCTCCGCCTCCCAGCGGGCCCGGATCGCGCTGTAGTTCTCGGTGGAACCGTCGTCCACCACGATGACCCAGTCCAGCGGGCGGGTCTGGGCGAACAGCGAGTAGATGGTGCGGTCCAGGATGGCCGGGTCCTCGTTGTAGCACGGGATCACGGCGGCCACGGCCAGCCGGTCCAGCTTGGCCTGCTGCGCCCCGGACACGCTGAACGGGCGCTGCAGCCAGGCCAGCGCCAGCTGGGTCAGCACGAACCCGAGGCTGAGCGCCCAGACGCAGTACATCAGGTCCGCGGTCGGGGACGAGGCCCCGATAGCCCGGCGGTGCAGGTAGAGCGACCCGGCCGCGATCATCGTGAGCGGGACGACCACCATCCCGCGGCGGGGCCGGAACGTGACATGCGGTATCTGGTACCGGCGGTGCGCCGCGGTTACGAATCGGTGGCCTGCTTGTTGCGCCGGAAGAACAGCCGTACGGTCAACGTCACGAGCAGGGTCGAGAACGCCGATATCCCGAACACTATCCAGATGACGCTCCCGAACCCCGGGCCAGCTTTCATCGATTTGTCCCCCATACATTGTGTCAGTTGGCCGATCGTCATCATAAGCCTGCATGATCGAGGAGTTCCTCCCGCCGAGTGATCGCGGCTATGGCAACGGGGACTGCATCATTCCGCAAACTCAGGTCGGAAGCAAATCGCTACGGGGAAATCTTTAAATTAATGTGCCAAATCGGAAAGAACGGCGCGGATCGGGTCACCACCTGCAGCGTATGGGGAATTTCCGGGATCCGGAATGGGGTACGCTGACGGGCGTCCAAGTACCGGGTGGTGGCCAGGGTGCGCAGGTTGCCCCATTCTGGTGGAATCCGCGGCTTACTCAGGTAAATGGCCGGTACCCGGCAGCCAAATTCCCCGCAGCCCGAGCTAGGAGCATGTTTGTGTCGAATCTAATTCAGTCCAGGCCCGCACGGGC
>DATCUG010000714.1:0-8428 GCA_036567525.1 Streptosporangiaceae bacterium
GGGCCGGGACAGGCTGGATCGGGACAGGCTGGATCGGGACAGGCTGGATCGGGACAGGCTGGACCTGGACACGCTGGGCCAGGACAGGCCGGGTCGGCCGCGGCCTGGCCCGGCCGGGCGCCGGGTGGCCAGGGACCGTCGAATCCGGGCCGGCCCGCTCCGGGCGCAGCCGCCCCGGAACTGTTCAGCTGCTCACGGCTCTCGCTGAACTCGGGCCAGCCCTGCACCGGTATCCGGCCGCGGACGTCTTCGAGCAGGTTGCCCCGCTCCGCCCCAGCCCCGCCCAGCGCGGCCGGCCACGGGCCGTCATCGCCGGCCTCGCCCGCGCCGTCCAGGTCCAGGCTGTCTTCCAGGAAGGCGGCCAGCCGTTCCGCATCTTCGGCGGCGACGCCGAAGACCACCCGCGGCCGCCCCCACGGCTCCTCGATCGAGTAACCGACGTAACTCGACACGGGTGGCAGTGGTTCGGCGGCCAGCCCGTGTGCGTCGCGCCATCGCTCCCATGCCCGCTCCAACATTGTTGCGGCGCGTTGCGCGCGAGATACCAGCCTTGGATCAGGCATTGTGCGATCCTCCCCTAAGAAAGCAGTGCCGGGCCGGGCCTCATCTGGGCCGCTGGCCGGCGGCGGCAGCCCGCGTTCCCACGGCAGGCGCCAGTGGCGCGTGCTTCCGTGCGTGCTGCGCGGATGCCTAGCGCGTCGCCCTCCCCCGTGTCGGCCGACGGCATGGCGACCAGTATGGCGGACGCCTGCTCAGGGCACGGGCAGTTACGAAAAGTTAGATGAATATAACTTCCAGTAGTCGTCACTCGATGGCCCTCTATCCGGGCGCTGGGCTACTGGGAACCGGGCGCGAGCACCAGGCGTGGTGGACCTGGGCGCTCGTCTGCTACGTCAAAGACCTGGGACTCAGCCCAGGATCGACCCCGGCAGTGCTGGAACGGACCCCCTCGAGCGGCCTGCGCGATCACCGCTCGGCTCGGCCCGGCCATCCGCCGGGGCCGACCCCCCCTTCAGTGCTGTACTGAACTTCTGTGCTGAACTGCTGATCTAGAACTGCGATGAACTTCGGATCTTCACTCATCGTGGCGCCGGTACCCGCTGTGACGGCTACCGGCGGGGCCATCTCCCTGGCCGGAACTGCGCCCTGGGACTGGCCGCTTGCTGCGTCCCCTACTCCGACCGCTGCTGCGGGATGCCCGCCAGCAGTGCGCGGACTTCTGTCTCCCGGTACCGGCGGTGCCCGCCCAGGGTGCGGATGGAGGTCAGCTTCCCGGCCTTCGCCCAGCGGGTAACCGTCTTGGGGTCGACCCGGAACATCGTCGCGACCTCCGCCGGCGTCAACAGCGGCTCAGCCTCGGGTGTACGTGCAGACATGTCTACGGCCTCTCCTCTTGGACCAGTCTTGCGATCCGGCGTTGTTGCTTTGTCTGACTCCGTGTGGAGCCTGCCGTGGATGTCCCATATGGCCCACTGAGACCATATTGCCATCACCAGCGGTGACAAGTCGACCACCAGGAGCAAAGATTCTGTGACAGGTCGCCCCCGTTGCTCCACTGATATGCGTCACGCTGCGTGATTCTAGCGACACGTATCGTTGCAACGGGTGGAATCTGGAAAGTCGTCCTCTGGTACTCAGTTGGCGGCTTCGAGCGACTCCAGCGCCCGCCACCTGCCGCGCAACCGCTGGTAGAGCTCGGCGGCCAGGTCTGGCTGGCCTTCCCGGCTCGCGCCGATGGCCGCCGACACCTCGGCTACCGACTGATCCGCGCGCAGCGCTTCGTCGTCGAGCAGGTGCACCAGGCCGCCGTAGTCCAGCTCAACCAGGGAATGCGGATGGAACTCTTCCAGCCAGCGTCCGACCTGCGCAATCTCCGCACCGGCCGCCCATGCGCCGAGCAGCCCAGCGTTCCCGCCGTCCGGGTTGCGGCGGCCGCCGCCCCGGCCGCGCTGCCCGGTTAACGCGTCACCGCCGGTGCCCTGAACGGCGTTCAGCGCCCGGGCGACCCGGCGCCGCGCCTGCGCCATGGCCGTGGTGTAGCTGAGCGTCCGGGTGGCCGACGCGGTGGCCGGGCCGCGGGCCTCCGGCTCCGCCGTCCCGCCCAGCACCAGCCAGCGCTCATCTGGGGCGAACGGCACGAACCATGCCGTCGGCACCGACCAGGTAGCCGCCTGGATGAACACGCGCAGCGAGGCGGCCCGCCCCTGCCAGCGGGCGAAGTCGCGCAGCGCGGCATCGGCCTGGCCAGCCGGGAACGCCGTGGCCAGCAGCGGCCGGGCGGTGGCGCGCAGCGTGCTGAGCGCGAGCCAGCAGCGGAGCCGGGTCTGCCACGGGCAGATGTAGGTGACCCCGTCCGCCCACCGGACGTACGCGTGCCCGCTCTCCCGGGCCGGCGCCGCGGCCGGCGGCGTGATGATCAGCCGGGTGAGAGCCTCGGCCTGCTCGGCATGCAGAGCGGTGGCCCGGCGGGGGCGATTCGGTGACGCTGCGTATTCGGCCCAGCGCCGGCCCTCTGCCTCGCTGAACGCGGCCAGTGGCTCGTAGACGCGCAGATATGCCGCGTAGGGTCGCACCTTGGCATCGTGGCACGAGCAAGTCCGCGGTAGATGTCCGGTGCATAACGAGATCGTCACCACCAGGCCGGCCTGCCCGGCCGGGCGGCCGCGGGCCGGCCGGGCCTGCGCCGGGCGATAGTCTCTGTGCCAGGGCTGGCCGCGGAACCCACGGGCTGGCCCATGTGGCGTTTACCCAGGTCGCCAACCAGGACCGGAGAGGTAGTCACGATCGTGACCAGCGTTTTCGCGAGATCCGCGGACAGCAGCAGCACCAGCGGGGGCACGGCCGCCATCGGCCAGGCCGTCAGCCCAGCCGGCCAGTCAGGACACGAGCAGGTCGTCTTCTGCCAGGACACCCAGAGTGGCCTGCGGGCCATCATCGCCATCTACTCCACCGCGCTCGGCCCCGGGCTGGGCGGCACCAGGTTCTACCCCTACCCGGACGAGGACGCGGCCCTGGCCGATGTGCTGAACCTGTCCCGCGCCATGGCGTACAAGAACGCGCTGGCCGGCCTGGACCACGGGGGCGGCAAGGCGGTCATCATCGGGGACCCGGCCACCGGCAAGTCAGAGGCCCTGCTCCGCGCGTACGGCCGGTTCGTCGAGTCGCTCGGCGGGCGGTACATCACCGCCTGCGACATCGGCACCTACAGCGAGGACATGGACATCATCGCCCGCGAGTCCCGGCACGTGACCGGCCGGACAGTGCCGAACGGCGGCGCGGGCGACTCCTCGGTGCTCACCGCGTTCGGCGTCTTCCAGGGCATGCGGGCCGCCGCCGAGCACCTGTGGGGCTCGGCCAGCCTGGACGGCCGGATGGTCGGCGTGGAAGGAGTCGGCAAGGTCGGCCGCCGCCTGGTCGGCCTGCTCGCCGAGGCCGGCGCGACCGCGGTGATCTGCGACGTGAACCCGGACGCCGTGGCCCGGGTGCAGGCCGCTCACCCCGGGGTGACGGTCGCCGCCAGCACCCACGAGCTGATCACCCAGCCGCTGGACATCTTCGCGCCGTGCGCGCTCGGCGGGGCGCTGAACGACGACAGCGTGGCCGCGCTGACCGCCAGCATCGTCTGCGGCGGCGCGAACAACCAGCTCGCTCACCCCGGCATCGAGAAGGTGCTGGCCGACCGCGGCATCCTGTACGCCCCCGACTATGTGGTGAACGCGGGCGGGGTGATCCAGGTGGCGGACGAGCTCGGCGGGTTCAACTTCGACCGGGCCAAGGCGCGTGCCGCGCAGATCTTTACCACCACCAGGCAGATCTTTGCCCTGGCCGATGCGGACGGGGTGCCACCGGCGGTCGCCGCCGACCGGCTCGCGGAGCGCAGGATGTCCGAGGTAGGCAGGCTGCGGAACATCTGGCTGGGTGGGTGAGATTCCGCTCCCGGCCGGCCGGCTGGCGGCATTTGGTGCCGGTCAAACAAGGACTGCTCGTATCCTGCAGAGGCGGTTACGCCGCAAAGCAGGTACGGTTGGTTCTGTACGCAAGCTGGAAGCACGTCGCACTTCAAGCGGTGGAGCGGCGACGGGCGGTCTGGCATGCGTAGAGCCGCAAGTCATCAGCGCAGGGAGCAGGGGCCGTACCAAGGCTCCGCATGTTCGAGGGGGTCGAGCCAATGGGGCGCGGCCGAGCCAAGGCCAAGCAGGTAAAGGTGGCACGCCAGCTGAAGTACAACAGCGGCGGCACGGACCTTGACCGGCTGCGGACTGAGCTGGGTGTGGGCAGGGACGACGAGGGTGCGGATGGCGGCGACCCCTACGCAGACCTCGCGGGGCGTTACTCAGACGCCGACTATGCCGATGACGAGGACGACGACGAGGACGACGACCTCGGCGGCAGCAATGGGTCAGCCATCCGGCGGACCTCCTAGGCCTGAGTAGCGACCAGCGCACCGCTGAACCCGCGGCCGCAGCCCGGCCGTGGGCTGCTGTGTGCCGCGGTCAGGCTGGGTGCCGCCCAGTCAGCCGGGCCGTGCCGGTGCCAGGCACAATCTCGCCCAGCACCCAGGCGGGCACATCGCGGCTGGCCAGCACATCCAGGGCACGGTCTGCGTCCGGCCTGCTGAGCACGGCCACCATGCCCACCCCCATGTTGAACACCCGCTCCATCTCCTCGGCCGGCACCCCGCCGCGGTCCGCGAGCAGGCCGAACACCGGGGCCGGCGACCAGCTGGACCGGTCCAGCACGGCATCCACCCCGGCCGGCAGCACCCGGGCCAGGTTGGCGGCCAGCCCGCCGCCGGTGACGTGGGCGAACGCATGCACCAAACCGCGTCCGGCCAGGGCCAGGCAGTCCCTGCTGTAGATCCGGGTCGGGGTGAGCAGTTCGGCTCCGAGCGGGCCGCCCAGTTCCGGCAGGTCCTGGTCCAGGTCGAGCCGGGCCCGGTCCAGCACGTGCCGGACCAGCGAGAAGCCGTTCGAGTGCAGCCCCGATGAGCCCATCGCGAGCAGCACGTCACCCGCTTCGACCCGGTGCGGCCCGAGCAGGTCAGCCTGCTCCACCACCCCGGTGGCCGCGCCCGCGAGGTCGAAGTCATCCGGCCCGAAGTGACCCGGATGCTCGGCCGTCTCGCCGCCGATGAGCGCGCAGCCAGCCTGCACGCAGCCCTCGGCGATGCCGGCCAGGATGCTGGCGGCGCGCTCCGGGCGCAGCACACCGAACACCATGTAGTCGGTCATGAACAGCGGCTCCGCGCCGCACACCACCAGGTCGTCCACCACCATGCCGACCAGGTCGATGCCGATCGTGTCGTACCGGCCCAGCCGGCTGGCCAGGACCACCTTGGTGCCGACCCCGTCGGTCGAGGTAGCCAGCAGCGGGCGGCGCATCGCGGTCAGCTTGGCCGCATCGAACAGGCCAGCGAAGCCGCCCAGGCCGCCGATCACCTCCGGCCCTGCCGTCCGGGCGATCGACGCCCGCATCAGGTCCACGGCCCGGTCCCCGGCCGCGATGTCCACTCCCGCGTCCCGGTAGCTGGACGGCCCGGTCATCTGGCCACCGGCGGGACCACTTCGAGCAGGTGCTTGCCCCGCTCGGCGTCGGCCACCGGGATCGGGTAGCTGCCGTCGAAGCAGGCCCGGCACAGCCGGCCCGCGGGCAGCGTGGTCGCCTCGGTCAGCCCGGCCAGCGAGATGAAGCCGAGCGAGTCGGCGCCGATCGAGTCCCTGATCTCTTCCACCGACAGGCTGCCCGCGATCAGCTCGGCCCGGGTGGCGAAGTCGATCCCGTAGAAGCACGGCCAGGCCACCGGCGGGCTGGAGATGCGCACGTGCACTTCGGCCGCGCCCGCCTCACGGAGCATGCCCACGATGGCCCGCTGCGTGTTGCCGCGCACAATGGAATCGTCCACCACCACGACCCGCTGGCCGGCGATGACCTCGCGGAGCGGGTTCAGCTTCAGCCTGATGCCGCGCTGCCGGATGGTCTGGCTGGGCTGGATGAACGTCCGCCCGACGTAGGAGTTCTTGACCAGGCCCTGGCCATAGGGGATGCCACTGGCCTGCGCGTAGCCGATCGCCGCCGGGGTGCCCGACTCCGGCACCGGAATGACCAGGTCGGCCTCGACCGGGTGCTCGGCGGCCAGCATGCGGCCGACCTGGACCCGGGTGGCCTGCACGCTGCGCCCGGCGATGGCGGTGTCTGGCCGGGCCAGGTAGACGTACTCGAACAGGCAGCCCGCCGGGTGAGCCCGGGCGAACGACTGCGACCGGACCCCGCGCTCGTCGATGGTGATCAGCTCGCCCGGCTCCACCTCGCGGACGAACGATGCCCCGACGATGTCCAGCGCGGCCGTCTCGCTGGCCACCACCCAGCCGCGGGCCAGGCGGCCGAGCACCAGCGGCCGGAAGCCCTGCGGGTCCCGGGCCGCGTACAGCGTGTGCTCGTCCATGAACACCAGCGAGTACGCGCCCCGCACCAGCGGCAGCGTGGCCAGCACACTGTCCTCCACGCTGTTCATCCGTGGGTCGGCGAACAGCGCGGTCAGCACGTCCGTGTCGGACGTGGCCCGCGGGCTTGGCCCGGGCCGGGCGCCGTCCGCGCCGCTGGCGATGGCAGCCAGCTCCAGGGTGTTGATCAGGTTCCCGTTGTGCCCCAGCGCCAGGCTGGCCACCGGGGTGGACCGGAACGTGGGCTGCGCGTTCTCCCACACCGACGCGCCGCTGGTGGAGTACCGGCAGTGCCCGACCGCGATGTAGCCGCGCAGCGTGGACAGCGCAGCCTCGTCAAAGACCTGGGCCACCAGGCCCATGTCCTTGTAGACCACGATTCGGTCGCCGTCACTGACCGCGATGCCCGCGGACTCCTGGCCGCGGTGCTGGAGTGCGTACAGGCCGAAGTAGGCAAGCTTCGCTACTTCCTCGCCAGGGGACCACACGCCGAACACGCCGCATGCGTCCCGAGGGGGCCGGTCGGTGGGATCTACATCGTCCGTCAGTCGGCCATCGGGGGTGACCACCTGGTCAGTCTAGGGGGGCCGGGCCGCTGCGTGTGTCGCGGAGCAGCGGCAACAGCCCGGACAGGTCGGCCCGCGGCCCGCTGGCGCTGACCCGCCCGGCCGCCACCGCGTCGGCCCACGGCAGCCGCCCCACGGCCAGCAGCACCCAGGTCACCGGGTCCATCTCGACCACGTTCGGCGGGGTGCCCCGGGTGTGCCGGGGGCCCTCGACGCACTGCACCGCGGCGTAGGGCGGCACCCGGACCTCTACCGCGCGGCCCGGGGCATCCGCGGCGACCAGATCGAGCAGGTAGGTCACCGCGGCCCGGAGCGCATCCGGCCGGGCCTGCCCGGCTGGGCTGTCCAGCGCGTCGAGCACGGCCAGGACCAGTGCCCGGCCGGCCCGGCCAGCCTCGGCGGGCCCGGTCCACGGCGGCTGGCCAAGGTCGGCCCGCTGGGCCTGCAGCGCGGTGAGCATCCGCTGGGGGTTGGCGCGCGGGCGGGCTGGCATCAGAGCCAACCTACCGTGATCACTGACCGTTCAGCCCGGCCGTGACAGCACCGGTTCCTTGTTCACGGAACGTAAACAAAAGGACAAAATCTCTCTACTCGGCGTATCGGGTTGGTATCAGGGCGTAGAACCAGATTTCGTAATTTGAGCAATTTCCTGATACCGGTGGCCAGACCGGCCAGTAGCAGGTACTCGTCGTGAATATGGCAGGGACACGCGGTCCAGGGCGCCGGGGCAAGCGCCGGACGCGGGCGACGGCTGCCGTGCTGATCTCAGCCGTCGCGGTACTGGCCGTACTGGCGGCGGCTGGGGCACTTGCCATCACGCACTTCGGCAGCCACAACGTCGCGCAGGGACGGCACGACCCGCTGTCCAGCAAGATCGTCAGCCAGCAGGCGGTGGGGCTGGCCAACCTCGGCCCGACCGGCCAGGCCGGCTCGGGCAAGTCAAACACGCTGCTCTCCGCGGGTGCGGGCGGCGTAACGTTCACCCCGAGCAGCGGGGGCGAGAACGTGCAGTCCAGCCAGCAGTGGCAGGCCGATGGGATGGGTGGCGGCCAGTTCGTGCTGCTGTTCACCTCGGACGGGAAGTGCCTGACCGCGGTGGGCAGCGGCAACCAGGCCACCACCGAGCTGGCGAGCTGCGACAGCGGGCTCGACCAGCGCTGGTACCACCCGTTCGAGGGCACCGACGGGATGGGCCGTGACTACTGGCAGCTGCGCAGCGCGTTGAACGATCGCTGCCTGGCCATCGGGACCGCCGAGTCGGGCGGGGTGTCGGTGGCCGAGATGCAGCGCTGCTCGGCCACCAAATCCTGGCCCCAGCTAGTCATGTTCTGGGCCGCGTTTTAGCCGCCGTCAGCCGAACAGCGCCGGGAGCGTGCCGGTGTGGGCGGCGGCCAGCTCGTCTACCGGGATGTCGAAGCTGTC
>DATCUG010000715.1:0-3337 GCA_036567525.1 Streptosporangiaceae bacterium
GCCGCGGTGAACGTGCCGGCCAGCCGGTACCCGCCGCTCTCGAAGCTCACATCCGTGCTGGGCACCGCGTTCCCCGGCCCAGCCGCCGCCTTCAATCTCATAATTGAGAACGTTAGCACTACTGAGAGTGGACGGCTAGCCTGGACCTATGACCACCGCTGACCTGCTGCTCCATCCGGTCCGGCTGCGCATCGTCCAGGCGTTCCTGGGCGACCGGGCGCTGACCACCAGCCAGCTGGCGGCCGAACTGTCCGACGTGCCCGCGGCCAGCCTGTACCGGCACGTGGCCCGGCTGGTGGACGCCGGGGTGCTGGCGGTGGTGGCCGAGCGCCGGGTGCGGGGTGCGCTGGAGCGGACCTACGTGCTCCGGCTGAGCACGGCCACCATCGGGCTGGACGAGGTCGAGGCGATGAGTGCCGACGAGCACCGGCAGGCGTTCCTGGCCTACGTGGCCGGGCTGCTCGGTGACTTCGACCGCTACCTGGACCGCGGCCAGGTCGACCTGCTGCGGGACGGGGTCAGCTACCGGATGGCCGGGCTGTGGCTGGACGACGCCGAGTTCGCCGAGCTGATGCGCGACATCGCCCGGGTGCTCCAGCCCCGGGTGGCCCAGCCGCCCGGCCCGGGCCGGAAGCGGCGCATCCTCTACTCGGTCCTGCTGCCCGGCGCCGACACCGCGTCCTGACCAGGGTCTTGCCGGGCCGCCGGCCGGCTCCTAGGTTCACTGCATGCACAGTGTGGACCCGACCACCGAGATGATGATCCGCTCGGTACTCGCCTACGCGGAGAACCGGCTGCGGCTCGACCCGGTGCCGCTGGACGGCGCCACCCCGGACACGGCCGCGCTGGCCGCCGTGCTGCAGGACCTGATCGGCGACCAGCCGCACAACCCGGACCAGGTGCTCGGCGCGTACGCCTCGGTGATGGCCCCGGCGGTGATGTCGGCGGACAGCCCGCGGTTCCTGGGGTTCATCCCGGCCGCGCCGACCAAGGCCGCGCTGCTGTTCGACATGCTCATCTCGTGCGCCTCGATCCAGGGCATCTCCTGGCTGGAGGCGGCGGGCGCGATCGAGGCGGAAAACCTGGTGCTCCGGCTCATCGCGGACCGGGCCGGGCTGCCGCCCGCCGCGGGCGGCTGCTTCGTCTCGGGCGGATCCGCGGCCAACCTGTCCGCGCTGGTGGTCGCCCGGGAGCAGGCCAAGCAGGCCGCCGGGGCGGCCGGCCGGGGCCGCCGGTTCCGCGCCCTGGTCAGCTCGGACGCGCACTCCTCGATCAGCAACACGCTGCGCATCCTGGAGATGGACCCGCTGGTCGTGCACACCGGCGACCACCGGCTCACCGGCGCCGCGCTGCGCGCCACCATCGAGGCCGACGGCCACCCCGAGTCGCTGGCCGTCGTGGTGGCCACCGCGGGCACCACCAACGCGGGCATCGTCGACGACCTGGCCGGCGCGGCCGAAGTCGCCCGCGAGCACGGGCTGTGGTTCCACGTGGACGGCGCCTACGGCGGCGCCGGGCTGTTCGCGCCCAGCGTGCGGCGCGGATACGACGGCATCGAGCACGCCGACTCGTTCGTGGTCGATCCGCACAAGTGGCTGTTCGCGCCGTTCGACTGCGCCGCGCTGCTGTACCGCGATCCGGCGCTGGCCCGGGCGGTGCACACCCAGGACGCGTCCTACCTGGACGTCATCCACGACAAGCCGGCCGAGTGGAACCCGACCGACTACGCCTACCACCTGACCCGGCGGGCCCGCGGGCTGCCGCTGTGGTTCTCGCTGTCGGTGTACGGGGTGCGGGCCTACACCGAGGCGATCGAGACCGCCATCCAGCTGGCCCGGGACGCCGCCGCCGAGATCAGCCGCCGCAGCTACCTGGAACTGGTCCGCGAGCCGGGCCTCGGCATCGTGCTGTTCCGGCGGCCCGGCTGGGCCCCGTGCCAGTACACCGAGTGGGCTGACCAGCTGCTCCGCGACCAGGTCGCGTTCCTGCCGCCCAGCGCGTGGGAAGGGGAGACAGTGGCCAGGTTCGCGTTCCTGCACCCGCACACGTCCATGGACCTGGTCCGGCAGATCCTCGACCGGATGAAGTGAGCCATGACCGAGCCGATCGCGACCCGGCCGTACATGCCCGGCTACGGCGTCCAGCCCGCGGCCGCGGGCAGTGGGCTGCTGCCCTGGTCGTGGGCCGAGCAGCGGCTGATCCGGTCGCACGACTTCTGGCTGGCCACGGTGACCCCGGACGGCACGCCACACCTGATGCCGGTGTGGGCGGTCTGGCACACCGGCCAGCTCTGGTTCAGCAGCTCCAACGGCTCCCGCAAGGCGCGCAACCTGGCCGGGCAGCCGCGCTGCTCGCTGGCCACCGGTGATCCGCTCGAACCAGTGGTCGTGCATGGCCGGGCGGAACGGGTGACCGAGCCGGCCGCGCTGGCCGGGATGCTCGCGGCCGAGAACGCCAAGTACGGCACCAGTTACGGCCCGGACATGGTGGACCCCGCGTCCAACAGCGTGTTCAGCCTGCGGCCGGAGTGGGTGTTCGCGCTCGACTCCCGGGACTTCACCGGCTCCCCGACCCGGTTCACGTTCCTCCCCGGCCCAGCCTGACGCCGCGCCTGCCAGCCGTCGAGATTCTTCCCGGCGTGCTGAACTGACCGGCCTGACCGGCACGTGTCCTTCTTATAAGCCCGCAGCTAATGATCACGGTGAGCATCAGTCGCAGATGCTCGGCGCCGTCCCAGTTCCCGTTAGCCGGGCTTGGACGGTGGCCGTCCGGGGGCGGGGGTCACGGATGAGCGGGGACACGGAATCAATCAGGGTTCAGCTGCTCGGCCCGGTCGGGGCCTGGCGCGGCCGTCACGAGCTGGCGCTCGGCGGCCCGCGGCAGCAAACGGTGTTCAGCATGCTGGCCATGCGGGCCAACCGGCTGGTGTCCCGGGCCGAACTGATCGACGGTCTTTGGGGTGCGGAACTGCCGGCCAGCCCGGTCAACGGCCTGCACGTGTACATCGCCGGGTTGCGCCAGGTGCTGGAGCCGCACCGGGCCAACCGGGCCCCGGGGCAGGTGCTGCGGGGCAGCGGGCCGGGCTACCTGCTCCAGCTGGACCCGGCCCGGCTGGACGCGGCGGAGCTGGGCCGGCTGCTGGCGCCCGCCCGGCCCGGCCCAGCCCGGAACGCCCCAGCGGCCGGTCAGCTGGCCGCGCTGGACGCGGCCCTTGGCCTGTGGCAGGGGATCCCGCTGGTCGGGCTGCCCGGGCCGTGGGCGGACATAGAACGGGCCAGGCTGGGTGAGCTGCGGCTGGCTGCGATCGAGCAGCGCACCGATGTGCTGCTGGCGCTGG
>DATCUG010000716.1:0-12075 GCA_036567525.1 Streptosporangiaceae bacterium
ACGTCGCGCGGCAGGCCCCGACGGCCACCCGGGCCCGCGTCCGGCGGCGCTCCGGCCACCCGCCCCGCGGCCGCCAGCAGATCCGCGGCCGGCCCGCCGTCGGCCACGGCGGCCGGGCCGGGGGTGCGGCGCAGGAACGTGCCCCGGCCGACCTCCCGGGAGATGTGGCCCTCTGCTTCCAGCACCGCCAGCGCCTGCCGGATCGAGGTCCGGGTAGCGCCCATGTCGGCGGCCAGCTGACGCTCGGTGGGCAGCCGGGAACCAGGTCCCAGGCCAGCCCGGGCCGAATCGGCCAGGATCAGCTCGGCCAGCCGGTATCGCAGCTGGGCCGGCAACGGGGCGGCGGCCCCGGCTGCGTTCCCCATGTCAACCAATCGTACCAATCGAGATCAGACCGTGACGGGCAAACGGCGTTAATTTCACCTTAAGGGTATTGACCCTCTTCTATCACAGCACCTATGCTCAACCAATCCAGTGTATACAACCAATTCGGTAGCGTAGCTCAACCAATCCACGCAGCGGCCGGACGGCCCGCGCCCGATGACCGCAGGCCACCCCGCGACTAAGGAGATCGGGCACGTGAGGCTCGCCACCATTGCCACCCCGGACGGATCACGGCTGCACGTCCGGGCCAGCTCCGGTTACGTCGACGTGGCCGCGGCCACCGGCGATCCCCGGTTCGCCTCGCTGCACTACGTCCTCGGCGCCGGGCTCCCGGCGATGGACACGGTGCGGGCGCTGCAGGACAGCGGGGGCCGGGAGGTGGCTGAGGCCGAGTTCGGGCCCGCGGTGCCCAGCCCGCCACGCATCCTGTGCCTGGGCCTGAACTACAGCGAGCATGCCCTGGAGGGCGGCCGCGATGTGCCGACCTGGCCAGACGCGTTCGTCCGCGGCGCGGACAGCGTGCTGGGCCCGTACGCCGACCTGGTCAAGCCGGCGCTCACCGACCGGTTCGACTACGAGGCCGAACTGGGCATCGTGATCGGCGCGGGCGGCCGGTACATCACCGCGGACAAGGCGCTGGACGCGATCGCGGGCTTCGTCGTGCTGAACGACGCGTCGGCCCGGGACTGGCAGCGGGCCGCGAGCCAGTGGACGGCGGGGAAGAACTTCGAGGGCAGCATGCCCATCGGCCCCGAGGTGGTCACCACCGACGAGCTCGACGTGACCGACCTGGCCATCAGCTCCCGGCTGAACGGCCAGGTCATGCAGTCGGCCCGGACCTCGCTGATGCTCGTCGACGTACCCAGCGCGGTCGAGTTCTTCTCCTCGTTCACCCGGCTGGTCCCCGGTGACGTGATCGCCACCGGCACGCCCGGTGGCGTCGGCTTCGCCCGCACGCCACCGGTCTGGATGCAGCCCGGCGATGTCATCGAAGTCACCGTCGAAGGGCTCGGCACCATCCGCAACCGGGTGGTCGCCGAGGAGGGCGCGCCCGCCGACTGGCGCTGGCGGCCCGGCGGCCCGCTGCCCAGCGGGTTCTGACCTGCCCACGTCACTCCACCAAGGTTTGGAGGGGGACAATGAAGTTCACCACCCTGACGGCGGCTCTCGGCGCGGCGGTGCTCGCGGCCGGGCTGGCCGCCTGCGGCAGTTCTGGTGGTTCCACGTCGTCCCAGAGCAGTTCCGGCACCGGTTCTGGCAAGCTGACCATCGCCGACGTGGCCCCGTTCAGCGGCGCTGACGCCGCGCTCGGTCCCACCTACCTGGCCTCGTGCTACGGCGCGACGGCGGCCATCAACAAGGCGGGCGGAGTGCTCGGGCACACGCTGACCTGCAAGAGCGTGGACACCCGCGGGGAGCCGGCCGACGCCGTGCCCGCGGTGAACCAGATGTTCGCGTCCACCCCGAACCTGGCTCTGGTGATCGGCTGCACCTCGGACGAGGCGGCCTCGGTCGTCCCGATCATCAACTCGCACAAGATGGCCATGTTCTGCATGACCGGCCAGTCCGAGTTCGATCATGTGCACTTCCCCTACTTCTACCGGCTGGTGCCACCAGACCTGGAGGAGTCCTACGCGATGGTGGCCATCGCCCAGCAGCTGCACTACAAGCGGATCGCGCTGGCGTTCGGCAACGACATCGGGTCGCAGACGTTCATCCAGCCCGCGATCAGCGCGTTGCAGAAGGCCGGCATCACGATGACCACCAACCAGACGCTGGACCTGCACGCGACCACGTTCCGCACCGAGGCCGCGGCCATCGTCCAGTCGCACCCGGACGCCATCATGACCGAGGCGCTGGGCTCGGCCGACCCGACCCTGTTCTCCGAGATCAAGCAGCTCAACCACGGCAAGATGATCCCGATCCTCGGCACGTCGGCCGCCATCTCGCCGGCGTTCTTCAAGTCGGCCGCGGCGGCCGTGGGCGGTGGCAGCACGCTGGCCAGCGGTTTCCATGCGGACAACCTGGTGGTCGAGTCGTCCGGGCCGGCGTTCGCCACGTTCAAGAGCGCGCTGCTGTCCCAGCAGGGCAAGGTCCCCGGGGCCACCGGTGACTTCACCACCTACCTGAGCGCGCCGGGCGGCGTGCACCTGTACGACGGGATCAACCTGGCCGCGCTGGCGATGATCATGTCGAAGAGCACTAGCCCCAGCGTGTATGGGCCGGACATCATCAAGATCGGGAACGGGGTGCCCGGCGCCACCGTCTGCTACTCGTTCGCCGCCTGCGCCAGCGCGCTCAAGGCAGGCAAGTCGATCCGGTACGAAGGGCCGGGCGGGCCAACCAGCTTCGACAGCTTCCACGACTCGACCGGCATTTTCCAGATCGACACGTACAGCCCATCCGGCACCGTGAAGGTGACCGGCAACCTGACCCCGGCCCAGCTGAGGGCGCTGTCTTGACGGCGCTGCTCTTGATGGCACTGTGATGAGCCTGTTCGTCGCCTCCCTCGGGTTCGGGCTGGTGTCCGCGGCTGTGCTGGCCATCGCGTCGGTCGGGTTCACGCTCCAGTTCGCGGTGACCGACGTGCTCAACCTGGCCTACGCCGGCGTGATGATCTTCGGTGCGTTCATCGCCTACGCGGTCAACCAGTCCGGCCTGTCGGTGTGGCTCGGGCTGCTCGTCGCAGTGGCCGCCTGCGCGCTGGTCTCGGTGCTGCTCAACGTCGGCGTGTACGCGCCGTTCCAGCGCCGCGGCACGGCGCCGATCACCATGGTGATCGTGTCACTCGGCATGACGCTGATCATCGAGTTCGGTGTGGGAGCGGTGAGCGGCGGCACCGCGGTGTCCTACACCATGAGCAACGGCCCCACGCTGCAGGGCGGCGGGCTGAACCTGACCGGAGTCCAGGTGGCCATCATGGTGCTGGCCGTGCTGGTGATGGCGGCCGTGCACAGCCTGCTCCGGTACACCAAGCTGGGCAAGGCGATGCGGGCCACCGCGGCGAACCGGTCGCTGGCCCGCAACTGCGGTATCCGGGCCAGCCGGGTGATCACCCTGACCTGGGCCATCAGTGGAGGGCTGTGCGGGCTGGCCGGGGTGGTGTTCGCCATCAACTCGGGGAGCTTCGACGCCACGGCCACCGACATCTTCCTGATCCTCATCCTGGCCGCGGTGTTCCTGGGCGGGCCCGGCCAGGCTTACGGCGCCATGCTCGGCGCGCTGGTGGTCGGGCTGGCCACCGAGGTGAGCGCGGTGTTCATCCCGGCCGACTACAAGTACGTGGTCGCGTTCGTGGTGCTGCTGGTCATGCTCGGGGTACGGCCCACCGGGCTGCTCGGGGCGCGGACATGACGGCCGGAGGCGGGCGCTGGTGAACTCCTTCTACACGCTGAACCTGCTGATCTACGCCGCGGTGGACGCGATGGCCTGCCTCGGGCTCAGCCAGCAGTTCGGGGTGGCCGGGGTGACCAACTTCGGCTTCATCATCTTCCAGGCGGCCGGCGGCTACGCGGCCGCCATCCTGGCCCTGCCCAGCGACCACGCCAACGGCGGCTTCCAGTCCTACATCGGCGGCTGGAACCTGCCGTTCCCGCTGCCCTGGATCGGGGCCGCGGTGGTCGGCGGGGTGCTGGCCCTGCCGTTCACGTTCCTGGTCGGCCGGCGGCTGCGCGGCGACTTCGCCGCGGTCGGCCTGCTGGTCACCGCGGTGCTGCTGAACCTGCTGGTGACCAACTACCGGCCGCTGCTGAACGGGGACGCCGGGCTGTCCCTGATCCCGGCCCCGTTCGCGCCGTCCGGGTTCTCCACCACATCCAGCGGGTACCAGTGGGCGTTCGGGGCCGGCGCGGCCGTGCTGGCCGGCGCCGTGTTCTGGTTCGTCCGGCGGATCACGTACTCGCCGTACGGCCGGTCGCTGCGGGCCATGCGGGAGAACGACGCGGTGGCCGACTCGCTGGGCAAGAACCTGCTCTCGCTGCGCACCGCCATGCTGGTCATCGGCGGGGCCATCGCCGGGCTGAGCGGCGGGATCCTGGTCTCCTACATCACCACCTGGTCCCCGGCCGCCTGGGGCTACGCGGAAACCGTGGTGCTGTTCGCCGCGGTCATCATCGGCGGCGCGGGCAACCACATTGGCGCGGTGCTCGGCGCGATCCTGGTGCCGGTCGGGTTCGAGGAGATCACCCGGTTCATCCCGACGTCCAATAACCTGCCGCCCAACTTGATCCCCTCCCTGGAATGGGTGGCGATCGGGCTGCTCATCGTGATCTTCCTCTGGGTTAGGCCGCAGGGGGTCCTGCCGGAACGGAAGCGGGTTATCCCGCTGCCGGAACCGGCGGCCGGCCGTGCGCACCGTCCCGCCCGGGTCTCCGTCCCGGCCGATGACGCTGCTGCCGATGAGCGGCCGCCGGTGGTGCTGGAGGCACGGGATGTGGTTCGGGAGTTTGGCGGCGTTCACGCCGTTGACGGGGTTTCCTTCGGTGTGCGGAAAGGCACGCTTACTGGGCTTATTGGGCCTAATGGGGCGGGTAAATCCACGCTGCTGGCCATGCTGGCTGGGACGCTGCCGGTTTCGTCCGGGCACATCATTTACCAAGGCAACGACATTACGTCGGTGCCGGCGTTCAGAAGAGCGCGGGTGGGATTGGTACGGACGTTTCAGCTTGCGTCCGAGTTCAAGCGGCTGACCGTCCTGGAGAATTTGCTGTCCGCGGTGCCGGGGAACCGCGGGGATTCGCTGCGCGGGGCGGTGCTGGGGCGGCGGTACTGGCGGGCGGACGAGGACGCGGCGGTGCGGCGGGCCGCCGGGCTGCTGGACCGGTTCGGGCTGGCCGAGCTGGCCAACGCGTACGCGGGGGAGCTGAGCGGGGGGCAGCGGCGGCTGGTCGAGATCATGCGGGCGCTGATGGCTGAGCCGGCCACGCTGCTGCTGGATGAGCCGATGGCCGGGGTGCACCCGAACCTGGCCCGGCGGATCGGCGCCGAACTGGTGGCGCTGTGCGCCGAGGGAATGACCATCCTGATGGTGGAGCACGAACTGGCCATCATGGACGAGTTCTGCGACCCGGTGGTGGTGATGGCCGAGGGGCGGGTGCTGGCCGAGGGCACCATGCAGCAGTTGCGCGGCCGCACCGAGGTGGTGGAGGCCTACCTTGTCGGCTGACCTGACGCTGAACGGCCTGCCGCTGCGGGCCCAGGGCATCACCGCCGGCTACGGCGGTGACCCGGTGATCCGCGACATCACCGTGCAGACCAGCCCAGGTGAGGTCGTGTCGCTGGTCGGCCCCAACGGCTCCGGGAAGAGCACGCTGCTGAAGAGCCTGGTCGGGGTGGTCCGGGTGGCGTCCGGCACGGTACGGGTCGGGGACCGCGACCTCACCAACGCCGCGCCCGAAGACGTGGCCCGGGCGGCGGTGGGCTACGTGCCCCAGGTGGACGACATATTCGCCCCGCTGACCGTGCGGGAGAACCTGGAAATGGGCGGCTATCTGCTGCGCCGCAAGCAGGTCGGCGAGCACGTCGAGCGGGTGCTGGCCGTGTTCCCCCGGCTCGGCGAGATGCTCGGCCGCAGCGCGGGCAAGCTGTCCGGCGGCGAGCGCAAGATGCTGGCCATGGGCCGGGTGCTGATGCTCGATCCGGGTGTGTTCCTGCTCGACGAGCCGACCGCCAACCTGGCCCCCCGGGTGGCCGGCACGCTGCTCACCGAGCATGTCCGCAAGCTGGCCGCCAGCGGCGCGGCGGTGCTCATCGTGGAGCAGCGGGCCCGGGCCGTGCTGGCCATCTCCGACCGGACCTATGTGCTGGGCGGCGGGGAGGTCCGGATGGCGGGCACCCCAGCCGAGCTGACGGCCAGCCCGGACTTCGTGGAGTCCTTCCTCGGCGGCGGCCGCGGCCAGGCCGCCGCGCCGAGCTGAACCGTAACGGTGCAGGTCGCCGGGGTGATACCGGTTCAGGGTCCTGCCGCCCGCCCGGGGCTGGGCGTACCATCGGTGAGGTGGCAGGTCATGGCGGCACGACGGATACGGCGGCGGGCGAGACGATGACCGAGCCGGGCGCCGGGACGGTGCGGTACCTCCAGGTGCAGACCACGACGGATTCCCGCGCCGAAGCCATTGAGCTGGGCCGCGATGCCGTGCAGGCCAGGCTGGCCGCCTGCGCGCAGGTGGCCGGGCCGGTGGTGAGCACGTTCTGGTGGGAAGGTGACCTGGAGCGGGCCGAGGAATGGCTGCTGATGCTCAAGCTGCCCGCCGCCCGGTACCAGGAACTGGCTGACTTCCTCACCCAGCGGCACAGTTACGACGAGCCGGAGATCGTGGCCACGCCGATCGTGGCCGGGGCGGCCACGTTCCTGGGCTGGATCGAGGAGGAAACCCGGCCGCGGTGACGGCAAGCCCCAGCGCCGGTGACCGGGGTGACGACGGGCTGTACGGCCCCGGTTCGGTGACCTGGCGCGTCATGGCCCGGCCGGAGATCCTGGTCGGCGGCTTCCGCGCCGCCTACCTGCAGGCCCTGCACCCGCGGGTGATGCGCGGCACCTGGCAGCACAGTTCGTTCGCCGACCCGGACGAGGCCTGGGGCCGGTTCCTGCGCACCGCGGAATTCGTCCGGGTGCGGACCACTGGCAGCCTGGCCGAGGTGGCCCGGGCTGGCGCCCGGGTCCGCCGGATCCACGCCGCACTGACCGGGGTGGACCCGGACGGCACCCGGTTCCGGCTGGACGAGCCGGAGCTGCTCACCTGGGTGCACTGCGCCGAGGTCACGTCCTACCTCGACGTGGTGCGGCGCGGCGGCCTGCCGCTGTCGGCGGCCGAGGCCGACGCGTTCGTGGCCGAGCAGCGGCGCGGCGCCGCGGTGGTCGGCCTGGACCCGGCGGCCGTGCCCGGCTCAACCGCCGACCTGGACGGCTACCTCACCGCGATGCGGCCCCGGCTACGGGTCACCCCGGAGGCACGGCAGGCGCTGCTCCGGTCGCTGAACGCCCGGATCCCGATGTCCCGGCTGCCGCTCCGGCTGGCCGCCCCGTCCATCGCCGCGCTGGCCTTCGCCTCGCTGCCGCGCTGGGCCCGCCGGATGTACGGGCTGCCCGGCCTCCCGGTGACCGACGTGGCCGCCAGCGCCGGGATGCGGGCCTTCCACGAGAGCCTCACCCGGCTGCCCCCGGGGCTGCTGCGCGCCGCGTAGCGCGGGCCGGGGCTACTCGAACGCGGCCGGCGGCACGTTCCAGGCCAGGATCACCGGCATGTCATGCTCGGTGCCGAGTACCGACAGCGTGCCGGTGCCCAGCCGGAACAGGCGGCCACAGTCCGGGTCCAGGCCGAGCCAGCGGGCGGTCAGCACGCGCAGCAGGTGCGCGTGCGAGACCAGCGCCACGTCTCCTTCGGCGAGCAGCGGCCGCACCTGGGCCAGCACCGCGTCGGCCCGGGCCCCCACGTGCTTAACGCTCTCACCTGGGTGCTCGGCGTCCCTGGGCACGACGCCGTCGCGCCACAAATACCAGCCCGGCCGCTGCTGACGGATCTGCGGCGTGGTCAGGCCCTCGTAGCCGCCGTAGTCCCACTCCTGCAGGTCGGGGTCGATCGTGATGCCGGTCAGCCCGGCCAGCTCGGCGGTGTCCCGGGCCCGCTGGGCCGGGCTGCTGAACACGGCCACGAAGTGCCGCCGGGCCAGCGCCGGGGCCAGGGCGGCGGCGGCCGCCTTGCCTTCCGGGCTGAGCGGGATATCGGTCCGGCCCGTGTGCTGGCCGGCCTTGCTCCACTCGGTCTCGCCATGCCGGAGCAGGATCAGCTCTCCCATGGGGACATCATCGCCGGCAGTGCCCGCGCGGCGCGGAGCCGGCCGCCTTGACGCGCCCTCCCGGCCATCCGGCGCGGGGCGCCGCCGCCCCGCCTTGACGCGCCGGCTCTTCCATGTGTAAGTTTTTTGTGACAGGTGAAAGTGTCTCTAGTTGAGGAGCCATGCTGACCAGTGACGAGCTGCTTACCGTGCTCACCGCGGTGGCGAATCCGCACCGGCTGCGGATCGTCGCGGAGCTGCGGGATGGCCGGGTGCACGTCAGCGAGCTGGCCCGCAGGCTCGGCATGTCCAGGCCGCTGCTCTACATGCACCTGGACAAGCTGGAGAAGGCAGGGCTGGTGGTCGGCCAGCTCGAGCTGTCGGAAGACGGCAAGGCCATGAAGTACTTCGAGCTGGCGCCGTTCGACCTGCATCTCAATGCCGAAACGATCATTGCGGCGCTGCGGAACGGCAGCGCGAAAGGGGACGACGTGGACACCCGAGAGTCCGGCCCGGACGGAGACAGCCAATGATGGCCGCACACGTAGCCACGCTGACCAGCAGCGCCATCGCCGGGATCAGCATCGGCCTGGGTATCCCGCTCGCGGTGTGCGCGGCGGCGGCCGTCATCGTCTGGTCCTATTTCCGGCTGCAAGCGCACCGCGCTGACGCGGTGGCCATGGCGCACTACCGGAAGCTGGCCGAGGAAGCCGTGGCCAACCAGCAGGAACTGCGCACCGAGCTGACCAAGCTGACCGAGCACGTGCGGGCGGTCGAGCAGCTGATGCGGGACGTGGGATGACCACCCGGCTGCGGCTGTACGCCAACCCGCTGCGCCAGTTGCTGGCGGGCAGCACCTGGCGCGCGGCCTGGTTCCTGCTGGCCTACCTGGTGTGGGGCTGGCTGCTGTGGGCCGCCGTGTTCGCGGCCACGCTGACCGCGGCCGTGCTGTGCATCACGCTGGCCGGCATCCCGCTGCTGGTCGCCGCGTCGGGGGTCATCCGGGGCTGCGCCAACGCGGAACGGTGGCGGCTGCGCGGGGTGCTGGCCGCGCCGGTCCATGGCGGGTACCGGGCCGTGCAGCGGCCCGGCATCCTCGGCCAGGTCCGCGACCGCTGGACCGACCCGGCTACCTGGCGTGACTTCGCCTACCTGTTCGGCCTGTTCCCGCTGCTGTGGACGCTGGATTACGCGGTCATCGTGGTCTGGCTGATCCTGCTCGGCGGGATCACAGTGCCGCTCTGGTACTGGGCCCCGGTGGACACGTTCGACAATGGGCAGACCGCGCACGGCCTGCAGTTCGGCTACTTCCCGAACGGCCCGGGCGGCCCCGGCTCCTGGGGCTGGTTCATCGGCAACCTGGATCAGGCGCTGATCGCCGCCGGGGTCTTCCTGGTCCTGTTCCTGCTGTTCAACTACGCCCTGGTGGGCACCGCCCGGCTGCACGCCAGGGTGGCCAGCGCGCTGCTGCGCGCGCCCGCCGACCCGATGGCCGAAGCGAAGGAGGTGCTGGCCAGCCCGGGCCCGCTGGGCCCGCTGCATCCAGAACCGCGGCACCCGCAGCCGCTGAATCCGGCTAACTAAGCCGTGCCCTCACCCATGAGGGATCAGCTCATGGGTGAGGGACTACGACCGACTCACGCACCGCCCTGAGAGAAGGCCACAATGCGCCAGCCGTCTAGTTCAGTATGGCCAGAAACCGGACCAGTTAGCGAGCGACCGCACCGATCGCGTGCGCCCGTGGTCGAGCGGATCGCCGGGTGGAGCGCCCGGCACCGGAAGACCGCGGTGTTCGGCTGGTTCCTGCTGGTCGCCGTCATATTCGTGGCGTGCCACCAGTTGCCGTCCAAGAATCTGCCGTCCAACGACGCCGGCCAGTCCGGGGTGGCGGAGCAGACCCTGAACCGGCTGGGTTTCACCACCCCGCCGCATGAGTACGTGCTGATCCAGGCGCGGGGGAGCGGCGCGGCGGGGCATACCTTCAGCTCCGATCCGGCCATGCGCCACGCGGCCCGGCAGGCTGCGGCCGCGCTGGCCGCCCTGCCGCACTCGGCCCGGGACATCGCCACGCCGTTCGGCGCCGGCCACGCCGGGCTGGTCTCGGCCGACGGCCGCAGCGCCCTGGTCACGTTCAGCGTGCCCGGCCGGGTCAGCGACGAGGACCAGACGGTCGAGCCCGCGCTGCGTGCGGTGGCCGCTGTACAGGCCCGCCATCCCGGCTTGCTGATCGCCGAGGCCGGGGACGCGAGCACCGACCGGGCCGCCAACGCGATCGTCAGCCACGATTTCCGGCAGGCCGAAGAGACCTCGGTGCCGATCACGCTGATCCTGCTGATCGGGGTGTTCGGCGCGCTGATCGCGGCGGGCATCCCGGTGCTGCTGGCCGGGACGGCGGTGTTCACCGCACTGGCCCTGCTGGCCGTGCCCGGGCAGTGGCTGCCCATCGGCTCCAGCACGTCCGAGGTCGTGCTGCTGATCGGGATGGCGGTCGGGGTCGACTACTCGCTGTTCTACCTGCGCCGGGAGCGGGAGGAACGGGCCCGCGGAGCGAGCACCGGGCAGGCGCTGCGCACGGCGGCGGCCACGTCCGGGCGGGCCATCGTGGTCTCCGGGCTGACCGTGATGATCGCGCTGGGCGGGCTTTTCCTCACCGGCGTGGACGTGTTCACCGGCATCGCGCTGGGCACGATCGCGGTGGTCGGTGCCGCCGTGATCGGCTCGCTCACGTTCCTGCCTGCGCTGCTGTCCTGGCTGGGCCCGTGGGCGGACCGGGGCCGGATCCCGTTCCTGGGCCGGCGCCGGACGGCTGCCCGCCCGTCCCGGCTATGGGCAGCGCTGGTCCGCCGGGTGATCCGGCATCCGGCCGCCTGGGGCTCGGTGGCCGCACTGGCCATGCTGGCACTGGCCGCGCCCGCGCTCGGGCTGCGGCTGGGCAACCCACCGAACGGCGGGTTCTCCAACAAGATCCCGATCGTGGCCACCTACGACCGGATCAACCACGCCTTCCCGGGTGGCCCGGCCCCGGCCGAGGTCGTGGTGACCGGCCACGATCTGGCCGGCCCGCGGGTCACCCGGGCGCTGGGCCAGCTGCGGGCCGCGGCGTCCGCCGACGGGCCGATCCGCGGGCCGATCGGGGCCGAGACGGTGGCAGGCGGGCGCGCCGTGCTGGTCAACGTCCCGCTGGCCGGTGACGGCACCGACGCGGTGTCCGATCACGCCCTGCTCGACCTGCGCAACCATGTCCTGCCGGACACGCTGGGCCGGGTGCCGGGAGTCAGCTTCGCGGTGACCGGCGGCACGGCGCAGAACTACGACGACACCGGGGTGCTGCGGGGGCGTACCCCCCTGGTGCTGGCCGTGGTGGCCCTGCTCGCGTTCGTCCTGCTGCTGATGGCGTTCCGCTCGGTGCTGATACCGCTGGTGTCCATCTCGCTCAACATGCTGTCGGTAGCCGCCGCGTTCGGCCTGCTCACGCTGATCTTCCAGGATGGCCACCTGGCCGGGCCGCTGGGCTTCACCAGCTACGGGGCGATCGTGCCGTGGGTGCCGCTGTTCGTGTTCGTGTTCCTGTTCGGGCTGAGCATGGACTACCACGTGTTCATCCTGAGCCGGATCCGGGAACTGCGCGGCCGCGGCGCCAGCACCGGGGACGCGGTGGTCGGCGGCATCGCCAGCAGCGCCGGGGTGGTGACCAGCGCGGCGCTGATCATGATGGCGGTGTTCTCCATCTTCGCCACACTCGCCCTGGTCCAGCTCAAGATGCTCGGCGTCACGCTGACCGCCGCGGTGCTGATCGACGCGACCGTGGTGCGCGGCATCCTGCTGCCCGCCTGCCTGGCCCTGCTGGGCGAGCGGAGCTGGTACCTGCCGCGCTGGCTGCGCTGGCTGCCCGGCCGGCCCGCAGTCCCCTTCGGGCCG
>DATCUG010000717.1:0-6488 GCA_036567525.1 Streptosporangiaceae bacterium
TGATCCTCGCGGTGGCCCGGGCCGGGTACGGCGTGTTCCTGCCCCGGCAGGCCGCCGGCTTCGCGCTGGCCGCGCTGCTGGCCGCGGCCGGGCTGATGTCGGTCGGGCTGCTCATCGCCGCCGTCGCGCCGAGCAGCCAGGCCGCCCAGGGCATCGGCACGCTGCTGTTCTTCCCGCTGATGTTCTTCGCCGGGCTGTTCTTCCCGATCCCGGTGATGCCTGCCTTCCTGCGCCACCTCAGCCACGCCACCCCGCTGGGCGCGGCCGTCCAGGCACTACAGGACGCCTGGCTGGGGCACTGGCCGCACCTGCTCCAGGTCGGCACCATGACCGCTTACCTGGTGGCCTGCGCGGTGGCCGCGGCTACATTGTTTCGCTGGGAGTAACTGCCGCCGGGGAGGGCGCAGATGAACGAGCCCATGCCGCGCTCCTGGCTGAGCGTCGCGGCTCAGCGCTGGCCATTTGTCGTCACCGGCCTGCCCTACCTGCTGCTGGGCTTCTGCGCCGCACTGTCCGCGGCGATCAAGGGGCCGGCCTCGGGTTCGCTCGGCATCGATCTGGCGCTGACCGCACTCTGCGCGGGCTGGATGCTGGTCATGTTCACCCTGCACCCGGGGTGGCGGAGCTGGCCACGGATGATGGCGGTATTCATCACCGGGCTGATCGTGATCATGGCGGTGCTGGTGATCCGGGATCCCTGGTACGGGTTCTTCACCCCGGCGGGATACCTGTACGCCTTCCGCCTGCTGCCCTGGCCGTGGCAGCTGCTACCGGGCTCGGCGGTGGCCACCCTGGCCGGCACGGCGCAGTCGTACGGGGTGGACAAGGCCACGCTGTTCGGGGTGGTGCTGTGGCTCGCCATCGTGGCCATGAACGTGCTCGTGATCTGCGGCTCGGCCTGGGTCACCTGGAAGGGCGAACAGCAAAGTGAGCAGCGCGACCAGGCCCTGGCGCAGGTTCGCGAGGCCAACCGCCGGCTCGAGGCCACGCTGGCCGAGAACGCGGGCCTGCACGAGCAGCTGCTCACCCAGGCCCGGGAGGCCGGCATCCTGGACGAGCGGCAGCGGATGGCCCGGGAGATCCACGACACGCTGGCCCAGGGGCTGGCCGGGATCATCACCCAGCTCCAGGCGGCCGAGCAGGCCGGCCAGGATCCGGCCCGCTGGCGGCGGCATGTCACGGCCGCGACCCGGCTGGCCCGGGAGAGCCTGACCGAGGCCCGCCGGTCGGTGGACGCGCTGCGCCCGGAACCGCTGGAGACGGCCCGGCTGAGCGACGCGCTGGCCGCGGTGGCCGAGCGCTGGTCGGCACTGCACGGCATCACGGTCCAGGTCAGCACGACCGGGACGGCCCGGCCGATGCCGCCGGACGCCGAGTCGGCGCTGCTCCGCGCGGCCCAGGAGGCGCTGGCCAACGTGGCCAAGCACGCCGGGGCCAGCCGGGTCGGGCTGACCCTGTCCTACATGGAGCACGAAGTCGCGCTGGATGTGCGGGACGACGGCCAGGGCTTCGACCACACCCGCCGTGGCCGCGGCTTCGGGCTCACCGCGATGCGGCAGCGGATCGAGGGACTGCGTGGCACGCTGCAGGTCGAGTCGGAGCCCGGCGCGGGCACCGCGATCTCGGCCTGCGTCCCGGCCACCGGGACCGGCGCATGAGCCAGCCCGCCCCGATCCGGCTGCTGATCGTGGATGATCATCCGGTGGTCCGGGACGGGCTGAGCGGCATGTTCGCCCCCGATCCCGGGTTCGAGGTGGTCGGCGAGGCCGCGGACGGCGCCGAGGCGATCCGGCAGGCACTGGCGTTGCGGCCAAATGTGATCTTGATGGATCTGCGGATGCCGGGCACGGATGGGGTCACCGCCATCACCGAGCTGGCCCGGCTCGGTGTGCCGGCCCGGGTACTGGTGCTGACCACGTACGACACGGACAGCCACGTGCTGCCCGCCATCGAGGCGGGCGCCACCGGCTACCTGCTCAAGGACGCGCCCCGGGACGAGCTGCTGCGCGCGGTCCGGGCCGCCGCGGACGGCCAGGCCGTGCTGTCCCCCACCGTGGCCACCCGGCTGATGACCCGGGTCCGGGCGCCCGAGACGGAGCCGCTCAGCCAGCGCGAACTCGAAGTGCTCGAGCTGGTCGCGGCCGGGAGCACCAACCGGGAGGCGGCCCGCCGGCTGTTCATCAGCGAGGCCACGGTCAAGACCCACCTGCTGCACATCTACGCCAAGCTCGGCGTCGGCGACCGCGCCGCCGCCGTAGCCGAGGCATTCCACCGCGGCCTGCTGCCCGGCCGCTCCTAAGCGCAGCGAGGTTCTGCACTACATGTGCTACGTTGTAGTGCATGAGTACGCCCCTCTCTATCCGTTTCGACCCGGCACTACTAGCCCGGCTACGTCGCCGGGCCAATGCCATGGTGGGTTCGACAACCTCAGCCCTGGCCCAGCAACTCATCGACGAGGGGCTGCGCATGGCCGACCACCCAGGGGTGATCTTCAAGGACGGGCCGTCCGGCCGCCGCGCCGCACTTGCGTATGGGCCGGATATCTGGGAGATCGTCAAGTTCCTGCGCGAAGTCGACGAGCGTGGTCCAGCCGCACTGGAGGCGGCGGCCGAGGTATTTGCCCTGGACGCTAGCCGGATCGCGACTGCCGTCAGTTACTACGGGGATTATCAGGACGAGATCGACGCCGAGATCAGGGACGCGGATGAAACCTCGGCCCGGGCCGAGGCAGCCTGGCGGGTACAGCGCGGGCTCATCGCATGACGGAGCCGGCCGGAGCCCGGCTCGTCCTCGACGAGATGTTCTCGCCGGCGATTGCGGCCGCGCTTCGCGAACTCGGCCATGACGTCGTGGCCGTGGCCGAACGGGGCGAACTGCGAGCCATGAGCGACGAGGAAGTCTTCGCCTGGGCGACGGCGCAGAGCCGCTGGGTGCTTACCGAGAACGTCAAGGACTTCCGGCCCATCCTGCTGCGCGCACTACAAGCTGACTCCGCGGTGACCGGGATCCTCTGCACCAGCAATCGGGCGTTCCCTCGGTCCAGGAAGAACCCCGGCCCGCTCATCCAGGCCCTCGACGCATGGCTTCGCACCGGGCCGCCAGAGCGCCCGCTCACCGAAGACTGGCTGCCCGGGCCAGGCGCGTGAGGCATCGCACGCGGTGTTCCTGTACCCCAACCAGGAACAATTGGGGTAAAGGCAGGTATTGATCACGGATCACCCGGCTGCTGTCATAGATCGATACACGCCCGATCAGGGTGTGGTTTCAGCCGCCGGAGAGCCAATGACTGACACCCTGGAACCGATGACCGTTGCCGCCACCGTCGAGCGGCAGAAGCTGCAGCGCCATTTCGGCCGGTTCGACATCTTCTTCTTCCTGGTCTGCACGATCGTCGGGGTGGACACCATCGCCACCGTGGCGCAGGGCGGCGGCCAGGCGTTCACCTGGATGATGATCTTCGCGGTGGTGTTCTTCGTCCCGCAGGCGCTGCTGTTCGCCGAGCTGGGCGCGGCGTTCCCGCAGGAAGGCGGGCCGTACTACTGGACCCGGCTGGCGTTCGGGCACCTGGCCGGGGCGGTGAACAACTTCCTGTACTGGATCACCAACCCGGTGTGGATCGGCGGCACGCTCACCATCAGCTGCATCGGCGCGGTCGAGGTGTTCTTCAACCACGGCGCCGCCGTGCCCACGGTGGTCTGGTTCATCATCGCGCTGAGCTTCGTCTGGCTGTCCATCATCGCGGCCATCACGTCGTTCAGCGTGGGCAAGTGGCTGCCCACGGCGGGCGCGTTCGCCCGGTTCATCCTGCTCGCCCTGTTCACCGTCTCGGTCATCATCTTCGCCATCAAGCACGGCGCCCAGGGGCTGGGCGCCAGCGGGTACAAGCCCACGGAAAGCGGCTTCGTGCTGCTGGTCGGCGTGCTGCTGTTCAACTTCGTCGGCTTCGAGCTGCCGAACAGCGCGGGCGAGGAGATGATCAACCCACAGCGTGACGTGCCATTCGGCATCGCCCGGTCCACCGTGGTCAGCGTGGCGCTGTACGCGCTGCCCGTGCTCGGCATCCTGGTCGTGCTGCCGGCCAGCGCCGTCACCAACTTCAGCGGGTTCGTCAGCGCCATCCAGGACGTGTTCACCGTGTACGGCGGGCACGTCAGCGCGGCCGGCGCGGCCACCCTGACCGGCGGCGGGCTGGTCCTCGGCGACGCGATGGCCGTCCTGTTCATCATCTGCCTGATCACCTCCGGCGCGACCTGGATCATGGGCTCGGACCGTGCCCTGGCCGTGTCCTGCTACGACGGTTCCGGCCCGCGTTCCCTGGGCGTCATCAACGCCCGCTACGGAACGCCAGTCCGGGTCAATGTGGTCAGCGGCATCGTGGCCAGCATCGTGGTGGTGCTGGCGCACCAGATCACCAGCGGCAACGCGGCCAAGTACTTCGACGCGGTGCTGGGCGTGACGATCTCGACCACGCTGATCAGCTACCTGCTCATCTACCCGGCGCTGTGGAAGCTGCGCCGCAGCCACCCGGAGACGCCGCGGCCGTTCAAAATGGCCTGGTACCGGCCGCTGACCGTGCTGCTGATGGCCCTGGTCGCGATCGCCACCGTGCAGCTCATCGCGCCCGGGCTGGGCAGCTCCTGGTTCGGCAGCGACTTCGCCCCGTCGGGCTGGACGTACGCCCAGCGGTACACCTACCTGTGGACCGAGCTCACCCCGGTGCTGATCTTCATCGTGATCGGTTCGCTGTTCTGGTGGCTGGGCCGGCGGACCCGGGCGGAGTCGGCCGGCCCAGCCGCGGCTACGGCAGCACCGCCCGAGCTACCGTGATCTTGTCGATGTTCGGCGCGTAGTACGACGGGTTGCCGAACGTGATCGTGTTGGCGCCGGCCTTCAGCTGGACGGTGGCTTCGACCGTGTCGAACTGATCCCAGCTGTAGGTGTTGCGGGCGTAGACCGTCTCGTTCGTGCCCGCCGGGGTGGTCACGGTGAACGCCCGGTCGATCAGGTTGGTGTTGTAGTTGCCGGTGCCTGCCCGGTCGTCGTCGGCGTAGCTGACCATGACCCGGTAGGTGCCGGCGCTGGGCGCCCGGACGCCGGTGAACGTGAGCGTGTTGCCGGGCCCGTTGCCGATGTAGCCGACGTCGCTGCCGCCGTAGGCGTACTGGTTGCGCTGCACCACGGCCGTGCCGGCCAGGGTGTTCTGCGTGGCCGCGGCGCCATAGGTGGTGGCGTCCGCTGTGTCGGCCGCCGAGTCCGGGGTGACGCTCAGCGAGCCGGCGCGCGCGTTGCCCTCCGGTACGTACTGGACCGGGTTGATGCCGGCGTGCAGGTACACCCGGGTGCTGGGCGAAACGCTGCCCAGGGCGGTCTCGTCCACGGTCAGCCTGAACCGGCCGGCCGAACTGAGCCCCAGGTCGTAGTAGCCGTCCCGGGCGGCGTCCACGGTGAACGTCGTGGCGCGGCCGGACACCTCGGCGTCGGCGGCCGGGTAGCTGGTGGCCGGGCCGGTGACGCCGGGCACGGCGGACGGGGCGTAGGTGAGCTGGATGTCGTCCAGCGTGACCTGGCCCTTGGCCGTGCCGATGGACGGGTCGGACACACCGAACGTGATCGTGTGCGACCCCGCGGTCAGGTTGAGGTACCGGTCCACGTGCGAGCGGAACAGCCAGTTGAGCGTGGGCGGGTAGCTGAGGAACGACCACGGGCCGCCGTCCACCTGCATGATCTGCTGGGACACGTCCTCGGTCTGGTTGCCGTAGTAGACGGACAGGTAGTAGCGCCCGGTGCTGGGCACCGTGACGTGGAACGCGACCCGGCTGTCCGGCTGGTCGATCGACCCGACGTCCTTACCGCCGGCGGTGTAGTAGCCGTTGTAGTTGGACTCCGAGCCCTGGCTGTACACGGTGGCATCGGTCAGCGTCGCGTTGGCCGCCAGGTACTGCTGGGTGGCCGGCGGGTGCACCGACGGCACGCTGGCCGGGCCGGCCGGGGTCACGATGAGCTGGTAGGCCGCGCTCGGGTTCAGCGCGCCGAGCGGTACGTCGACCGTCCCGTTGCGCACCGGGTAACTGGTCTCCGCGTCGTCGATCGGGGTGTAGGCCGCGCCGTCGTAGCCGGTCCAGCCGATCGACTGGACGGACACGTGCACCGCGGACCCGAACAGGCCGGGGCTGAGGCCGGTGATGGCGACCGTGTCGCTGCCGCCGGACGGGTCGGCCACGATGATCCGGGCCTGTTTCCGGCTGGCGTCCAGCGCGGCCAGCCCCTGCAGCGTGTCGATCGTGTCCGGCTGCGGCGGGGTGACTTGGACGGTGTGCCCGGTCAGCGCGCCGTACCAGTCCAGCAGCCACCACTGCCCGGTCGGCTCGTCGTTGCGCACCGCGGTGTCCTAGTAGTTGTCGGCGATGTCCCAGAACGGCATGTCCGCGTACACCTTGGTGTTCTCGAACATGGCCAGCCACTGCACCATTTCGCCGGGCACCGACAGG
>DATCUG010000718.1:0-2526 GCA_036567525.1 Streptosporangiaceae bacterium
TGAGCGAGACGTAGGCGGCCGCGCCGGCCGGGATGGGCAGCCAGAAGTTGACCAGCCGCCAGCCCAGCACGCCCAGCGTGGCCACACTCCTGGTCAGCCCGAAGCTGACCAGCAGCACCGGGGTCACCGAATCGATGACGCCGAGGCCGGCTGGGCTGACCGGGATGGCGCCCAGCACGTTCGCGATGCCGTACGCGGCGAACAGCTCGACCGGGTTGGCCAAGCTGCCGAACGCAGCGATGAAGCACCAGAGCGACGCCGCGTCGAGCAACCAGTTGAGCGAGGCCCAGGACAGCGCGGTGACCAGGACCCGCCGGTCGGTGCCGAGCTGGCGCAGCGACTCGCTGGCCTGGAGCACGATCTTCTCCAGCCGTTCGCCACCGACCCGGGGGATCTTGTCCCCGATGGCGCGCAGGATGCGTGCGGCCCGCGCCCCGCCGCGGGTGAACCCGATGACCAGCACGGCGAACCCGGCCAGCAGGACCGCGCCGACGATGGCCACCGTCCCGTACAGCGGGCGGAACCCGGCCAGCGGGATGGAGATGACCAGTGCCATCCAGAGCAGCACGTTCAGCACGACGGTGGAGCCCATGCCCTTGGTCGCCATCATCACGCCGACATCGGTGCCGGCCACGCCTTCCGCGGTGAACAGCTGGTAGCCGACGCCGGCGCTGCCGATGGTGCCGGCCGGGATGACGTGTGCCACCGCGGCGGCGGCCAGGTCGATGCCGAACAGCCGGATCAGCCCAGGCCGGCCGGCCGCGGGCAGCAGCGCCCGGGTCAGCAGCGCGTAACAGAACAGCGAGGCCGCTTCCAGCGCGGTGCCCGCCAGCGTCCACAGCACATTGATCCGGCCCAGCAGGTACAGGTTCCTGCTCGCGCCGACCAGTTCCGGGATGACCAGGTACTCGACGATCAGGGCCAGGACGAGCAGCAGCACGATCTTGCGTACCGGGCGCCGCTTCACCCGGGCCCACAGCGACGGCCGGGTGGGTCCCGCCCGGTTCAGCTCGCGTCCAGCCGCCGGAACGTCACCTCGTGCAGCAGCAGCCGGAGCGCGGCCGCGGCCGGGATGGCGACCAGCGCGCCGATCAGCCCCATCAGCGCGCCGCCGAGCAGCACCGCCACCACGGTCACCACGGCCGGCACCGCTACCGTCCGGCCCATGATCCGCGGCACGATCAGGTAGTCCTCGGCCAGCCGGTAGCCGATGTAGAAAGCCAGCGTGGCCACCGCGACCGGCAGTGACACGGTCAGCGCGACCAGCGAGACGATGGCCCCGCCGATGGTCGACCCGATCATCGGGATCAGGTCCAGCAGGGCCACCAGCAGGCCGAGCAGCACCGGGTAGGGCACACCGAAGATCTCCAGCCAGGCCCAGGTGCCCAGCCCGGCGATCACCGAGGTGAGGAAGTTGCCCAGCATGTAGCCGCCGACCTTGTCGAAGATCTCGTCGCCGATCAGGATGACCCGGGCCCGGCGGGAGGCCGGGGCGAGCCGGTAGAAGAACAGCTTGATCCGCGGCATCGCGGCCAGGAAGTAGACCACCAGCACGATCACCACCAGCATCGCGCTGGCCGCGCTGAGCACCAGCTCACCGGCCCCGAGCACGCCGCCCACCAGTGCGGTGCCCTTGCTGGACAGCAGCTTGGTCAGCCGCTGCTCGACGTGGTAACGGGCATTCAGCTTGCCCAGCTCCGAGTTGTGGTCCTGCAGCGAGGTCATGTAGTGCGGCAGTTCGTGGGCCAGCGCAGTGACCTGGGCGGTGAGCGGGGGGATGGCGGCGGCCACGAACCCGGCGACGATGGCCGCCACGACCAGCAGGACCACGATCACGGCGGACCAGCGGGGCAGCCGGCGCCGGGTCAGCCAGCTGACCGCCGGGTCGAGACCGGCCGCGATGAACAGGGCCAGGCCGATCAGCACCAGCACCGACCGGGCCCGGATGACTAGTTCGGCCAGCCCGTAGGTGACGGCCACCCCGGCCGCCGCGGCCATGCCCACGAAGAACGGCGAGCGCCGGTTCATCGGCCGGCCGAGGTGGCCCAGCCCGCCGGTCTCCTCGGCGATGGCCGCCGCCTGATCGACCGCCTGCTGCATCTGGTCGGGCTGGCCACCTGGGCCCGGCTGGCCACCTGGGCCGGGCTGGCCGCCCCGCTCCGACTGACCGCCTGGCTGGCCGCCCTGCTCCGGCTGGCCAGCCTGGGCTGACTGGCCAGCCTGCCCGGTCAGCCTGGTGTCGCTGCCCACGGTTAACCGCCAGCCGGGCCGGTGTGCGGCTGGTGGCTGGATCCGCAGCCAGTGGCGGCCAGCCGGACCGGCGCCATGAACGCCGTGGTCTGGCCGCAGCGGCCCGACCCCGTCGAGCGGGTGGTCAGTATGGTCAGCAGCAGCAGGCTCAGCGTGGCCGCGAGCAGCAGCGGCACCAGCACGATCGTGCCCAGCCGGCTGGCCGGCCGCCGCCCGGCCCGAGCCCAGCCGGCCCACCGCCAGCCCAGCCCGCGGTGGCCGCGCCGGGCACAGCCC
>DATCUG010000719.1:0-2688 GCA_036567525.1 Streptosporangiaceae bacterium
CCGCACAGCGACGGCGGCGCCGTGCCGCCCGGGATGACCGGGCTGCGGCCGGCCGGGATCCGGGCGGCCGCCGCCCCGCGGGCGCTGCCGGCCGCCGCGACCAGCTACACCGGGCTGGGCTTCGACGCGTGCACCGCGCCCAGCGCCGCGCAGCTGCAGGCCTGGCGGCAGCACTCGCCGTACCGGGCGGTCGGCATCTACATCGGCGGCGCCGACCGGGCCTGCGCCCAGCCGGACCTGACCGCGTCCTGGGTGGCCCAGCAGCAGGCCGCGGGGTGGCATTTCATGCCGATATATGTCGGGCCGCAGGAGAGCTTTGGCGAGATCACCGCGGCCGCCCGGCAGGCGGCCGGCGCGGCCAGGGACGCCGTCAGCCAGGCCAGCATGCTGGGCTTCGGGCCGGGCACCCCGGTCTACTACGACATGGAGGCCTATCCGGCCGCCCGCGGGGCCCAGGTGCTGCGTTTCCTGACCGCCTGGACCAGGGAACTGCATTTGCTGCGCTACACCTCCGGCGTGTACAGCAATTCGCTGTCCGGGATCAGCGATCTGGCCAGGAATTACGCGAACCCCAGCTACGTCATGCCGGACATCATTTACGACGCGCTGTGGAATGGTGCGGCAAACACGCTTGATCCCGCTGTTCCGGCCACTGACTGGGCCCAGCATCAGCGTATTCATCAGTACCTGGGCGGGCGGGACGTCCGGTACGGCGGCGTCACCATCAATATCGACCAGGACTACCTCGACGTGCAGCGGCCGGCCCTGGCGGGCGGCAGCCCGCAGGCGTCACCGGCGGCGGCCCAGCCGACCGGGGCGGTGGATGCGTTCTTCCGCGGCGCCGACGGGCGGCTGTGGCGCGCCTCGTTCCGGCCCAGGACCGGCTGGCGGCCCCTGGCCGGCCTGGGTGGCGCGCTGGCCACCCGGCCGTCCGCGGTGACCTCGGGGCCGGGCACCGCCGCCGTGTTCGCCAAGGGGACCGACGGGCGGCTGTGGGAGGCGGTCACCCAGCCGGGTCACGGCTGGTCAGCGCTGCGCCCGCTGGGCATGGGCCGGCTGGGCAGCAGGCCGGCCGCGGTGGCGCAGGCCGACGGCGTGATCGACGTGTTCTGGCGCGGGTCGGCCGATCACCACCTGTGGCAGGCCCGGTACACCCCGGGCCATGGCTGGGGCAAGCCGCACAACCTGGGCGGGCGGCTCAGTTCCGCGCCCGCCCCGGCGGTGTCCGGCCGCGGCACACTGACCGTGAGCTGGCAGGGCCGGGACGGGCATCTGTGGGTGATCCGGCGCAACCCCGGCCATCGCTGGGCACACCCGGTCAACCTGGGCATGGGCAGGCTGGGCGGCGCACCCGCGGCCACCGGCCTGGCCAGCGGCGAGGTCGACGTGTTCTGGCCGGCCACGTCGCACGCCAGCGTGTGGCGGCTCAGCTATCTGCCCGGCCACGGCTGGGGCACGGCACACTCCTGGCCGGCCGGCGTGTCGGCGGGCCCGGTCGCGGTCGCCGCGCCGGCCACAGGTGTAGATGTGTTCTGGAAGGGAAGCAACGGCACATTGTGGTGGGCGGCTGGCCATGGTGCCAGCTGGACCCGGCCGGCCCCCATCGGAATGGGAGTGCTGGGCAGTGCGCCGTTCGCGGCCGGGCAGCCTGGCGGTGTGGTTAATGTGTTCTGGAAGGGTTCGGCGGACGGCCACCTGTGGCAGGCCAGATACCAGCGAGGTGCCTGGTCCGGGCCGGCCGACCTGGGCGGCGCGGTCGGCTGACCGCCGTGGGGGTGCGGGTGAGCAGGACACGGCTGATGCTGAAGGATTACTGGGAAGAGGCCCGGACCAGGGACATCTGCGGGGTTCCGTACGGTATACCTGACTGGATGGCCCGTCGGTCTCCAAATATCTAGGACGCTTAATGACTCTGATCACGCCCAGGATCTCCGACGCCTTGTGGCGAATCGTCCCCGGGCCGCTGCGGGAGAAGCTGCGCAGCAACGTCGTCAAGCGTTTCGTCCGGTTCGCCCCGGCCGCCTTCTGCGCGGTGGCCGCCACCCAGATCACGTACATCATCTGCATCGGCCCGGCCAACCTGACCGCCGGGATCTCCGGTGCGCTGGGCTGGTTCGCCGGCGCGGCCGTCAGCTACGTGATCAGCCGCTGGGCCTGGGAGCGCAAGGGCCGGCCCAGCGTGCTGCGGGAGACCATCCCGTTCGCCGTGGTCTCCATCTGCGCGGGCGTCATCCTCACCCTGGCCAGCAAGACCGGTAGTGCGGTGGCGGCCTCGATGGGTCTGCACCACGGGGTCGGCAAGGTCGTCGTGGCGGACGCCTTCTACTTCGCGGCCAACTGCCTGACGTTCGCGCTGCGCTTCCTCATCTTCCACTTCGTGCTGTTCCGCGACCGCAGCGCCGACGAGGCGCTGGCCGTGGTGGAGGGCCGCGAGCCGCTGCTGGCCGAGTCCACGGGGATCGAGGTGCCGGGGCCGCCGGGGCCGGCGGGGCCGCGTGGCCCGGACCCGGCGCGGGCCGGCCGGGCGGTGGGATCGGCTCCGGTCAACGGCGCGGCCGTCTGGGGGAACGGCCACGGCAATGGCGCCCCCGGGCGGGTGCCGTCCCGGGATGCCAACCTGGACGGCCGGGTGGCTCCCGATCCGGGCCGCCGCCGGTAACGGCTTAGTTCGCAGACAGCAAAATCTTG
>DATCUG010000720.1:0-5210 GCA_036567525.1 Streptosporangiaceae bacterium
CAACCAGGTGATCGTGCTGATGGACAGCCGGGACGGGTACACCCCGACGCCCGCGCTGTCGCTGGCCATCCTGATGCACAACGCGGACCGCGACCGCGGCGAAGCCCAGGCTGACGGGATCGTGATCACCCCCTCGCACAACCCGCCGCCGGACGGCGGGTTCAAGTACAACCCGCCGGACGGCGGCCCGGCCGGGTCGCAGATCACCTCGGTCATCCAGGACCGGGCCAACGAGCTGCTGGCCGGCCGGCTCCGCGGGGTGCGCCGGGTGCCCTACGCGCAGGCGCGCCGGGCGGACACCGTCGGCCCGTTCGACTTCCTCGGCCAGTACGTGGACGAGCTGCCGACCGTGGTCGACCTGGACGCGATCCGGGATGCCGGGGTCCGGATCGGCGCCGACCCGCTGGGCGGGGCCAGCGTCGCCTACTGGGCCGAGATCGCCGGCCGGTACGGGCTGGACCTGACCGTGGTCAACCCCACGGTGGACGCCACGTTCCGGTTCATGTCGCTGGACTGGGACGGCAAGATCCGGATGGACTGCTCGTCGCCGTACGCGATGGCCTCGCTGATCGACCGGGCCGCCGAGTTCGCCGTGGCCACCGGCAACGACACCGACGCCGACCGGCACGGCATCGTCACCCCGGACGCCGGGCTGCTCGACCCGAACCACTACCTGGCCGTGGCCATCGACTACCTGTACCGGCACCGGGCGAACTGGCCGGCCGGCGCGGCGGTGGGCAAGACGATGGTCAGCTCGTCGATCATCGACCGGGTGGCCGCGGCGGCCGGCCGCGAGCTGACCGAGGTGCCGGTCGGCTTCAAGTGGTTCGTGCCCGGCCTGCTGGACGGCTCGATCGCGTTCGGCGGCGAGGAGAGCGCCGGGGCGTCGTTCCTGCGCGCCGACGGCCGGATCTGGACCACCGACAAGGACGGCATCATCCTGGCTCTGCTCGCCTCGGAGATCGCCGCGGTCACCGGGCAGTCGCCGGGCGAGCGCTACCGGGAGCTGGCCAGCCAGCTCGGCGACCCGGCCTACGCGCGGATCGACGCGCCCGCCACCCGGGAGCAGAAGGCCCTGCTGGGCAAGCTGTCCCCGGACCAGGTCGATGTGGCGGAACTGGCCGGCGAGCCGGTAATGGACCGGCTGACCCGCGCGCCCGGCAACGACGAGCCGCTCGGCGGCATCAAGGTGGTCACCGAGACCGGCTGGTTCGCCGCCCGCCCGTCGGGCACGGAGGACGTTTACAAGCTGTACGCGGAATCGTTCCAGGGTCCTGGCCAGCTGGCCAGAATCCAGGAAGAGGCGCAGCACATCCTGGATGGCGTGCTCAAGGAATCATCCGGAGGCTGACTCCGGCCGCTCACAAGGGGTGGAGCATGGCAGACAAGAAAGTTCTGGGCATCGTGCTGGCCGGCGGGGCGGGCAAGCGGCTGGCCCCGCTGACCGCGGACCGGGCCAAGCCGGCCGTGCCGTTCGGCGGCATGTACCGGCTGGTCGATTTCGCCCTGTCCAACCTGGCCAACGCGGGGATCTACCGGATCGCGGTGCTGACCCAGTACAAGAGCCACAGCCTGGACCGGCACATCAGCACCGCCTGGCGGATGAGCACGCTGCTGGGCAACTACGTGACCCCGGTGCCGGCCCAGCAGCGGCTGGGCCCGCACTGGTACACCGGCTCGGCCGACGCCATCTACCAGTCGCTGAACCTGATCTACGACGAGCGGCCGGACCTGGTCATCGTGTTCGGCGCCGATCACGTCTACCGGATGGACCCGCGGCAGATGATCGACCAGCACGTCGAGCACGGCGCCGGGGTGACGGTGGCCGCCATCCCGGTGCCGCGCGGCGAGGCCAGCGCGTTCGGCATCGTCCACGTCGGTGCGGACGGCCGCACCCTGGAGGAGTTCCTGGAGAAACCGGCCGACCCGCCGCCACTGCCCGGGCGGCCCGACGAGTGCTACGCCTCGATGGGCAACTACCTGTTCTCCGCCGACGTGCTGATCGAGGCGCTGCGCAAGGACGCGGCCAGCCCGACCAGCCGGCATGACATGGGCGGCGACATCATCCCGATGCTGGTCGAGGAGGGTTGTGCGCAGGTGTACGACTTCATGACCAACGAGGTGCCGGGAGCCACCGACCGGGACTGCGGCTACTGGCGCGACGTCGGCACGCTGGACTCCTACTTCGACGCGCACATGGACCTGTGCGCGGTGCACCCGATCTTCAACCTGTACAACGACCGCTGGCCGATCCTCACCCACGTGTCGTCGCAGCCGCCCGCCAAGTTCGTGCACGACTCCGGGGACCGGGTCGGCCGGGCCATCGACAGCCTGGTCAGCAACGGCGTGATCGTGTCCGGCGGGCTGGTCCGCGAGTCGGTGCTGTCGCCCGGGGTCCGGGTGAACAGCTGGTCCCGGGTGGAGCGGTCGGTGATCCTGAACAACACGATCATCGGGCGGCACGCGGTGATCAGGAACGCGATCCTGGACAAGAACGTGACCGTCCCCGAGGGCGCCGTCATCGGCGTGGACAAGGACCAGGACCGGGCGCGCGGCTTCGCGGTATCCGCGGGCGGGATCACCGTGGTCGGCAAGAGCCAGAAGGTAACCGGGTGAAGGTCGCGCTGCTCACCCGGGAGTATCCGCCGGACGTCTACGGCGGGGCCGGCGTGCACGTCGCCTACCTGGCCCGGGAGCTGGCCGGCCGGGTCGGGCTGACCGTGCACTGCGAGGGCGGTGACCGCCCCGGCGCGGTGGCCCACCAGCCGTGGGACCGGCTGGCCGGGGCCAACCAGGCGCTGCGCACCATGTCGGTGGACCTGGCCATGACCGCCGCGGTCAGCGGGGCCGACCTGGTGCACTCGCACACCTGGTACGCCAACCTCGGCGGGCACCTGGCCGCGCTGCTGTACGGCGTGCCGCACGTGATGACCGTGCACTCGCTGGAGCCGCTGCGGCCGTGGAAGGCCGAGCAGCTCGGCGGCGGGTATGCGCTGTCGAGCTGGTGCGAGAAGGTGGCGGTGGAGTCGGCCGACGCGGTCATCGCGGTGTCCAGCGGGATGCGGGCCGACGTGCTGGCCGCTTACCCCGGGCTCACTCCGGAGCGGGTGGTCGTCATCCGCAACGGCATCGACAGCGCCGAGTACGCGCCGGACCCCGGCACCGCCGTGCTGGCCCGGTACGGCGTGGACCCGGCCCGCCCGGCCGTCATCTTCGTCGGCCGGATCACCCGGCAGAAGGGCGTGCCGGTGCTGCTCCGGGCCGCGGCCAGCCTGGCCGCCGAGGCGCAGCTGGTGCTGCTGGCCGGGCAGCCGGACACGCCCGAGCTGGCCGACGAGGTCACGAGCCTGGTGACAAGCCTGCAGCAGACCCGGTCCGGGGTGGTCTGGATCCCGGAGATGCTGCCCAAGCGGGAGGTCATCCAGCTGCTCAGCCACGCCACCGTGTTCGTCTGCCCGTCGCTGTACGAGCCGCTGGGCATCGTCAACCTGGAGGCGATGGCCTGCGGCACGGCGGTGGTCGGCAGCCGGGTGGGCGGCATTCCCGAGGTGGTGGCGGACGGCGAGACCGGCCTGCTGGTGCCGCCAGACGACCCGGCCGCGCTGGCCGCCGCGGTGAACGCGCTGATCCTCGACCCGGCCCGGGCCGCCGCCATGGGCGCGGCCGGGCGCAAGCGGGCCACCGCCGAGTTCGGCTGGGACGCGATCGCCGCACAGACCGCCGAGCTGTACGCCAGCCTGCTCCGCTAGGCGTTACCGCGCGGTGATGGGCTCCACCGTGCCGCTGGCGATCGTGGCCACCACCCGCTGGGTGGTCTCGCTGCCGGTCAGCGCGGCCACCATGCTGTCCCGGCAGACTTCGTAGGAGTAGGTCACGCCCTCGCCGTTGGCGTGCATCTGGGCCCAGCCGCGGATGGCCTGGATCTCGGCGCGGTCGTTCCCCTCCTGCCCCTCGGTGGCGCTTTCCGGGCTGGACATCTCCGACTGCAGCATGTCCGGCGGCGTCGTCCCGGCTGGCCAGATCCGGACCAGGTATTTGGTGACCAATGGCGCGCTCACCGGGTCACCCCACGGGCGGGGCTGACCCGCGCGGCTGGCGCGGGGCGCCGCCCGCCGGACGCCACCGGGACAGGGGACATGGGGCCAACGGTACCGTCTGGGCCCGGCCGGCTCTACCTTGCCCGCAACCGCCGCGTTCCCGGACAAATTCGGCTGACCACACCGCACCAATCTTTCACCCACCCCGGTCCCGCCTCGGCTGCGACAGCATCACTGCTTCAGTCACGTTGTCCTGACCGCCTGAATGATTCACTCATGCGGTTGCGGCCAGGTGCTCGCGGTGGTGCGGGGCGGTCCAGTCTAGGGTGGGGCCGGCCGGGACTATGCGCAGCGGGTTCAGCTGCGGGTGGGTCCGGTAGTAGTGGTTCTTGATGTGGTCGAAGTTCGTGGTCTGGCCGAACGCCGGGATCGAGTACAGGTCACGGGCGTACGGCCACAGGTTCGGGTAGTCGGCCAGGCGGCGCAGGTTGGCCTTGAAGTGGGTGACATACACCGCGTCGAACCGGGCCAGCGTGACCCACAGCCGCACGTCAGCCTCGGTGACCGCGTCGCCGAACAGGTACCGCCGGGTGGCCAGCCGCTGGTCCAGGTCGTCCAGGGTGGCGAACAACTCGGCCACCGCGGCCTGGTACGCCTGCTGAGTGGTGGCGAACCCGCACCGGTACACGCCGTTGTTCACGGTGGCGTACACCCGCTCGTTGAGCGCGTCGATCTCCGCGCGCAGCGCGGCCGGGTACAGGTCCACTCCCGGATTGGCCCACGCGCCGAACTGGGTGTCCAGGTCGATCGTGATGTCCGGGAAGTTGTTGGACACGATCCGGCCGGTCTGCTTGTCCCACAGCACCGGCACCGAGATGTGCCCGTCGTAACCCGGCTCGGTCGCCTGGTAGGCCTCGCGGAGCAGGGTGAAGCCGTTGACCGGGTCCGGCGTGTAACCCGGGCCGTCGCGGAACGCCCAGCCGCGGCCGTCCCGGACCGGGTCCACCACCGACAGCGAGATGACGTCCTGCAGGCCGAGCAGCCCGCGCACGATGGCCGACCGGTGCGCCCACGGGCAGGCCAGCGAGATGTACAGGTGATAGCGGCCCGGCTGGGCCGGGTAGCCGGTGGACCCGTCCGCCGAGATCCGGCCCTGGAACGGGTAGCGCGGCC
>DATCUG010000721.1:0-3021 GCA_036567525.1 Streptosporangiaceae bacterium
GGGCAGCGGCGCCGGCGCGGTGGGCGGCCCCGCGTCCCGGGTGGTGGCGCGGCTGTCGCGCAGCGTGTCCCGCAGCCGGCTGGCCCGGGTGGCGACCTGGCTGGCACTGGCCGGCCGGGCCGCGGGGTCCCGGGCGGTCAGCTCCATGACCAGGGCGGCCACCTCGGCGGGCACGGCCGCGGGCAGCGGCGGTACCGGAGCGCGCTGGCACGCGGCCACCACTTCCATCGGGGTGCCCTGGAACGGTGGCTGCCCGGCCAGGCACTCGTAGGCCACCACGCCGAGCGAATACAGGTCGCTGGCCGCGGTGGCACTGGCCCCGGCGGCCCGCTCCGGGGCCAGGTAGGACGGCGTGCCGACCATCGTCCCGGTCCGGGTGAGCTGGGCCGAGCCGGCCGCGTGCGCGATGCCGAAATCGGTGATCTTCACCTGGCCGTCCGGCGCGACCAGCAAATTGGCCGGCTTGATGTCCCGGTGCACCAGGCCGGCCGCGTGCGCGGCGGCCAGCCCCGCGGCCACCTGAGCCAGCACGTCCATCGCGTCGGCCGGGTCCAGCGGCCCGCCGTCCAGCAGCCCGGCCAGCGACGGGCCGTCGACGAACTCCATGACCAGGAACGGCGGGCTGGGCGGCTCCGCCTCGCCGTAGTCGTAGACCTGGGCGATGCCCGGGTGGGACAGCGCCCCGGCGTGCCGCGCCTCGGCCCGGAACCGGGCCATCGCCTCCGGCTGGCCGGCGTAACCGTCGCGCAGCCGCTTGACCGCGACGGGCCGGCTCAGCACCAGGTCGGTGGCCCGCCACACCTCACCCACCGCGCCCGCCGCGACCCGGCTGTCCAGCCGGTAGCGGCCCGCGAGCAGCATCCCAGGAGTCGACATAGCGGGGCACACGCTACCGCTCCACCCGGCCGGTAACTGGGTCAACTACGCAGAACGCCGGCCATCCGGGGCGGGCTCGCCACAGTACGGGCCGCGGCCGGCCGGGTCCACCGGCGGCGCGGTGACCTCGCCGCGCAGCCAGCGCACCGCGGCCTGCAGGCCCTCGCCGTACTGCGGCGGCGGGTAGCGGTCCGGGTCGACCCGCCGGCCGCCCGGGCGGCCCTGCAGCACCACCGAGTCGGCGGCGGCCGCCTCGCAGGTCAGCTCGTACCGGCTGGGCGGCACCGCGGCCGGGCGGCCGAGCGGCGACACCGCACTCTCGCCGAGCACCCAGCCGAGCAGGTCGGCGACGCCGCGCAGCCAGGCCGCGTTCATCCAGTCCTGGCGCCACCGCCACGGGTGCCGGGCCGCCATGGCCGGCAGCGGCTCGGGCAGGTCGAAGACCTTGAGGCCGAGCTGAGCCTGCTCGCGCACGCGGCTGATGTCCGCATCGGTGCGGGCGTAACCGTCGCGGGCGCCGATGAGCCGCCCGCGGCCTGGGTCGTCCACCGGGATCTCGTCGCTGGCGCCGGCCAGCCAGCTGAGCACGGCCCGGGTCTCCCGGAGCTGGTCGCGGAAGTCGGCGGGCACCCCGGGCGGGGCGGTGGAGCCCTCCGGCTCGGCGGCCGCCTCGGCCAGGATGTCGGCCCGGGACGGCGGGCAGCCCGGGGCCAGCGACAGCGTGATCGGGGATGGCCGGGTGCCGGTCAGCGCCCAGGTCCAGGCGAGGGCGGCCCGGCCGGCCGGGCCCACCTCGCGCAGGCTCTGCGCCAGCACCGCCGCGACGTGCGCGCGGGGCCGGGTGATGGCCGGGCTGAGCTGCGCCGGGACATGAAGGGCCACGACACAACGGTACGGGACGGTGGCTCACCGGCGCGGCGGGCCTGGCTCGCGGATCACCTCGGCCGGGTCCTTGTCCGGGCGCAGGCCCTTGTACGACGCGGCGCGCATCCGGCCGGCCGACGTCCAGCCGGCGAACTCCACCTCGGCCACCACCCGGGGCCGCACCCAGGTCACGTTCCTGGCGTGCTCAGCCGGGATCGCGGTGCGGAACGGGGGGCTGCCGGTGCGCAGCGGGCCGAGCAGCTGGCCGAGCTGGCGCAGCGTGGCGGCGGTGAAGCCGGTGCCCACGTGCCCGGCGTAGGCCAGCTCCCCGCCGGCCCCGTACACCCCGATGAGCAGCGAGCCGATCTGGCCGCTGCGGTTGCCCTCGCCCGGCTTCCAGCCGCCGATCACCACCTCCTGGCGGTAGGTGTTCTTCACCTTCCGCCACGCCGCTGACCGGCTGCCCGGCTCGTAGCGGGAGTCCAGCCGCTTGGCCACGATGCCCTCCAGGCCGTGCTCCCCGGACGCGGCCAGCACATCGGCGCCCCGGTAACTGGTGAAGGCCGGCGGCACCTGCCAGTACGGGCCGGGCAACCCCAGCCCCTCCAATGCCGAACGCCGGCTGGCGTACCCGGCCGTCAGCAGCGCCCGGCCGTCCAGGCTGAGCAGGTCGAAGGCGAGGTATGTGACCGGCATGGCGGTGGCCAGCCGGGCCGCCCGGATCGGCGCGGTCACGTGCATCCGCTGCTGGAGCAGCTCGAAACTGGGCCGGCCAGCCGGGTCGAACGCGACGATCTCCCCGTCCAGCACAGCCTGGGTCCAGCCGCCCGCCGCAGCCGGCTGGGCGGCCAGCTGGTGCAGCTCCGGGTAGGCGCGGGTCATGTCCCGGCCCAGCCGGGACACCAGCCGCACCTGGCCGTCCTGGACGTAGGCCAGCGCCCGGATGCCGTCCCACTTCAGCTCGTAGGCCCAGCCCGGCTCGTCATCGCCGGGCAGCTCCCCGGTGCTGGCCAGCATCGGCCGCAGCCCGGCCGGCAGCCCCCCGGTCGCATCGCTCACGCTGCAGGCATACCCGCGGGCCGGTCACATGATCAAGGCTGGCCGCGGCCGGACCCGGCGGCCCGGCAGTCAGCCGCGCGGCGCAGCAGCACGGTGCGCTCCGCTTCGTTCCGGGTCAGCGCGGCCGCCCGCTCGAACTCGGCCTGGGCTTCCGCGGCGCGGCCCAGCTTGGCCAGCAGGTCCCCGCGCACGCTGGGCAGCAGGTGGTAGCCGCGCAGTTCC
>DATCUG010000722.1:0-2363 GCA_036567525.1 Streptosporangiaceae bacterium
CACCCGCCCACCGCCCCGGCCCGGATAACCCGCCCGGCCACGCGGCGGCCCCAGAGCGGTGCCCGGACCCGGACAAGACCCCGATCCGGACTAGCACCGGACCGGGGATCAGGACCCGGACTCGGCACAGCACCGCGGCACCGTGCCACCGCGGCACCGGCAGGCACCGGCAGGCACCGGATGACCAGCGGCCACCAGGGACCACGAACCCCCGGACCGCGCGGTCATCCGGTGCTGCCTGCTGTCCCGAGGTGCCGTCGTGAGATCGTAACCCCGACGCGGCTTCCTCGACTGTGCGGAAGACCGGGACCAGCCGGTCAGCGGTGGTGAGGCGAAGCATCTTGGCCACCGCGTCCTGCGGAGCGACCAGGGCCATCATGCCGCCCTGCCGGTCCAGCGCCCGGTTGGCCTGGAGGATCACGTGCAGTGCGGACGAGTCCATGAAGCGCAGTCCAGACAGGTCGAGGATGACGGTGCTGGGCTGCTGCGTCACTTCCTCGTCCAGGACGGCGCGGAGGTCTTCACGATTCGTGACATCTGCTTCGCCGACGATGGTCACCAGCGTGTATGGCTGCCCGGCGGACTCCCGGGCAGTCACAGTAAGGGTCAGCAGATCCACGCCCTTGTTGTACCACACCCGGCAGGCCGACGGGATAGGTCATTCACACCCTGGACCGGCCGGAATCCACCTGCTCAGGTAGTTCTGCGGAACATATGCAGCCGGATCGTGGTGCCGTTCTCGTCCGAGCGCAGGTCCACCTGATCGCAGACCTGGTTGACCAGCCACAACCCGTGTCCGCCCATGGCGTCGACCGCGGGACGGCGCGTGCCCACCAGCGGATCGCCGATGAACCCCCGGTCCCTGACCTGGCAGATGATCTCGTCGGCATCGTGCCAGATGTCCAGAACTCCCGCTGAGCGGGCATGGCGCAGCGTATTGGCCGCGACCTCGCTGACCGCTAGCACCAGGTCGATAGTGCGTGCCTCGCTGAGGCCCGCGGCGCGGGCCTGATGCGCCACTACCGCGCGCACCGCGGACAGGTCAGTGGTGAACGTCAAGGTCGTCTTGGCACCAGGCAGCTGCGACGGCTCCTTCGACATCAACCGTCACCATACACCGAATGCCGTTTGAGACGGCGCGCTGGAGGTAGCCATACAAGCAGTCCGCGGCGTGACGACGTGCCGGGACCATAGCTGAACCGGAGGTCATCATGAGGGCAGGATCGGTCATTCTGCTGATCTGGCTCATCATCGGTTTGATCGCGGCCGCGCAGCGCGGCTACTTCGGCGAGCACGCACCGAGCTGTTCCGGCGCGGGCACGATCCTGGTGACAGTCATCGCCGGACCGCTCAACTACGTCGGGGCCAACCCCAAGGTCACCTGCCATTAGCTGATCCCGCTCCCGGAGTGCGCAATCGGCCGGGGCCTCCGGCCGCGGTGCCGAACTGGCCTCCGGCCGAGGCGGCAAGCACCGTCTCCGCCGCGGCGATGACGTCGGCCGGAGTGATCGCCAGCAGGCGCGGATCCGGCGCCGCCGCGTGCGGATCCGCGGATGGCCCGGGCTCGCCGGCCCACAGCACCCGGTGCTGAGGTCTGGGCGGCGGGCCCCACAGCGCGGGCGGTACCGGCCCGGCCAATGTGACCGCCGGGGTTCCGAACGCCGCGGCCAGATGGGCGATGCCGGTGTCGCCGCTCAGCACCAGGGCGGCCGCCGCGGTGAGCGCGGCCAGGCCGTCCAGGTCCAGCTGACCGGCCAGCACCGCACCGGGCGGCAGTCCGGCGCGCCCGGCAACGAAGGAGGCCAGCGGCCCCTCCTCCGCGGTGCCGGTTACGACGAGCCGCCGGCCGGCGGCGCCTGGGCTGGCCGGCCCTGTACCGGCTAGGGCTGTGCCGGCCGGCCCTGTACCGGCTAGGGCTGTGCCGGCCAGGGCCATTGCGACCTCGGCCCAGCGCTCCGGCGGCCACCTGCGGGAACCCGCGCCGGCCCCGGGGTGAATGATCACCGAGCCTGGCCACGGAGTACCGATCCTCGGGCGGTCAAGCGTGAGCATGGCGGGAGCGGGATCGGCCGGGATGCCGCTCTCGGTGAGCAGCCGGCACCACCGGGTCACCTCATGCTCGTCGGCCAGCCAGCGCGGCAGGCCGTGAGTCTCCGGAAGTTCGTCGTGCGCGAAGCAGACAAGACCGCGCGGCTCGGTCGCGACGAGCAGCAGGGTGCTCTGCGGGCCGCGGCCATGCAGGTTGACGGCCAAGTCGGCGTGGTTAACGTGCGCAGACAGCGGCTGTAGCGGCGCCGTATCGGCCACTTCGTCCACGGCCCCGCACAGTTCAGCGAGCGGCTCGAGCGCGGACGGTGCGGCCA
>DATCUG010000723.1:0-2295 GCA_036567525.1 Streptosporangiaceae bacterium
AAACCAGACCACGTGCGGCTGCTGAAAGCTGTGATGCTGCTGTGATCAAGGGTGACAGTCGCAGTTGTTGATGTTGACGGAGGTGTTGCTGGAGCGACACCAAGTCCAACATCAACAAATGAGAGGGGCTGTCTCCGCGCCGGTTTGGCTCAGGTTTTGCCGCGGCGGGTCCGGGCTGGATGGGTTGGGCGGGCGTTCCGGTTGCCGTCGCGCTGGGTTGCTGCGAGGCTGCGGGTAGTTGTCACCGAGCGACACGGGTGGTTGTCCCCAAATTGACAGGAGTGTCATGCGCCTGCCTGCCCGCCTGAGCGCCCTGGCCGCGACCTTGGGACTGGCGCTGGCCGCGCTGACCGCGGCGGCCCCGGCCGATGCGGCCGCGCACTACCCGGGCGGCGTGCTGGCCAAGGGAGCGGCGCTGGACGACGCCAGCACCGGCACCATGCTGTGGAGCCGCCAGCTCAACACCGAGCGGCCGATGGCCAGCATCACCAAGGTGATGACCGCGCTGCTGGTGCTGCAGGCCGGCGACCTGACCCGGCGGATCAAGGTGCCCGCCGGGGTGGTCAGTTACGTCAGGCAGCACGACGCCAGCAACGCTGGGCTGCACCCGGGCGACTGGCTGACCGCGCGGGAACTGCTGACGGGCCTGCTGCTGCCGTCCGGCGCCGATGCCGCCTACACACTGGCCAAGGCGTACGGGCCCGGGCAGGCCGCATTCATCGCCAAGATGAACACCGAGGCGACGGCGCTCGGCATGGCGCACACCCATTTCGCCAACTTCGACGGGCTGCCCTACCCCACCGAGTACACCACGTACTCCACCCCCGCCGACCTGATCACCCTCGGGGTGGCGGCGATGAAGTACCGGGCGTTCCGCAGGATCGTGGACCAGCGCAGCTACCAGCTGGCGGGCAACACCCGGCATCACGCCTACCGGTGGCAGAACACCAACACGCTGCTGCAGAGCTACCCGGGCGCGATCGGGATCAAGACCGGCAACACGCTGGCCGCCGGCTACTGCCTGCTATTCGCCGCGCAACGCAACGGTGTGCTGCTGATCGGCGTCGTGCTGCACAGTTCGCGCACCGTGGAAACGGCCGGCTTCGCCGATGCCACCAGGATCCTGAACTGGGGTTTTCGGCACGCCTGAATCCAGGAGTGGGCCGCCATCGCACCCCCGGGTGGCCAATGGTCCACAATACTGGGGGAAAGTGACGATTTTTTCCGGCTTTTCGGGGCAGGGGCGGAGCCATGCGGTTGCGGTCTGGGGTAGCGATCGACCTAGGCACGGTCAACACGCTGGTCAGCGTGGCCGGACGCGGCCTGCTCATCGATGAGCCGTCGGCCATCGCGATAGACCGGGCCAACGGGCGGGTCGCGGCGGTCGGGCTGGCCGCGGACGCGCTGGCCGGCAAGGAACCACAGAACGTCGAGGTGGTCCACCCACTGCGCAACGGGGTGGTGGCCGACCTGCAGGCCGCCTCGGCCATGCTGCAGGGTTTCCTGCGCCGGGCCAAGGTGCGCCGCGGGCTGCTGCGCACCTCGGCGGTGATCTGCGTGCCCGGCGGCGCCACCTGGGTGGAGCGGCGGTCGCTGGTGGCCGCGCTGAGCGCGGTCCGGCCGCGGTGCACGGTTCAGCTCGTCGACGAGCCGGTGGCCGCGGCCGCGGGCGCCGGGTTCGACCTGGCCGCTGGGGCTGGCGTGTTCATCGTGGACGTGGGCGGCGGGACCACCGAGGCGGCGGTGGTGGCGGGCGGCCAGATCGTCCGGGCCGAGTCGCTGCGGATGGGCGGCAACGCGATGGACGACGCGATCGTGGCCGCGGTCAAGGCCGAACTGGGACTGCTGCTGGGCCGCAACGCGGCGCGCAGCCTGAAGACCACGCTCGGCATCGGCGAGGACGGCACCGGGTGGATGGAAGCGGTCGGGGTGGACGCCGCACGCCGCACGCCACGGGTCGAGCACGTGCCCGGCCGGCTGATCGCCCGGGCGCTGGAGCACATCGTCACCTCGATGGTGGACTGCGTGCAGGAGATGCTGTCCGACATCCCGCCGAACCTGGCCGAGGACGTGGTGCGGGGCAAGATCAGGCTGGCCGGCGGCGGGGCCCTGCTGCCCGGGCTGGCCAGCCGGATCGAGGCGGCCACCGACATCCCGGTCGTGGTGGTGGACGACCCGCTGCGCTGTGTGGTGCGCGGCGCGGCGGAGATCCTGGAACACGGCGACGGCCTGGACTGAGCAGCCGCGACGGCCTGGACTGAGCAGCGGCCCGGCGGCTGGCCCGGGCGGGCGGCC
>DATCUG010000724.1:0-3482 GCA_036567525.1 Streptosporangiaceae bacterium
GCCGCGGGCGGCATCGCGACCGGGCGGCAGATGGCGGCCGCGATGGCACTGGGCGCGTCCGGGGTGTGGTGCGGGTCGGTCTGGCTGTCCAGCCAGGAGGACGTGGCCATCCAGGCCATCAAGGACAAGTTCCTGCGCGCGGCCAGCTCGGACACGCTGCGCTCACCGACCCGCACCGGCAAGCCCGCGCGGCAGCTGCGCAGCGCCTGGCACGACGAGTGGGACCGGCCAGGCGCACCCGGGCCGCTGCCGATGCCGCTGCAGCCGATGCTGGTCGACGCGGCCTGGCAGCGCATCGACCAGGCCGCGGCGGACGGCCACGAGGGCGCGCTGCGTCTGGCGTCGTTCTACATCGGCCAGGTGGTCGGCTCGTTCCAGGACATCCGGCCAGCCGCCGAGATCACCCGGCAGATCGTGGCCGATTGCGAGCAGCGGATCGCCGAGCTGGCTGGGCTGCTGCCCCCGGCGGCTGGGCCGGAGGTGGCGGCACCGGCCAGGCACTAGCGTTAGGCAAAAGAAGGGGTTTTTAGCTCACCCAGGCGGCGATGGCGTCGAACGCGGCCATGGTGGCGAAGTACTTCCACGCGTCCTGGGGCAGCGGCCAGCTGGACAGCTTCACCCCGACCAGCTGCGCGGGCCGGTTGATGTAGATCATCTGGCCGTGGATGCCCAGGCAGAGCAGCACGTCCTGGCCCGGGTAGGGAATCCAGAACTGGTTGCGGTACATGCCGCCGGGCATGCCGTTGTCCACCGGGCAGGCCGCGAACGCGGCCCGGGAGTCCGGGCCGCCGGTCACCGTGTCCTGGATCCAGGCGGCCGGCACCACCTGCTCCCCGGTCGGCGACGTGCCCTCGGCCAGCACCATCGCGCCGAACCGGGCCAGGTCGCGGAGCGTGGCACAGATCCCGCCGTCGAACATCCCGGTGCCGGTGGAGTCCACCGCGATGGTGGCGTCGTGTTCCGCGCCCAGGTGCCGCCACAGCAGGGCGGACATCAGCTCCGGCATCCGGGTGCCGGCCGCCGCCTCGCACACCCAGCCGAGCACGTCGCTCTCGCAGCTCCGGTACTCGAACCGGCCGCCGTGCGGGCCCTTCTGGCGCAGCGTGCGCAGGAACTCATACATCGAGCCGGGCACCCCGGGATGCCGCGCCGGGGCCCAGCCGATGGCCTGCTCCAGCAGCCGCACCTCGGCGCTGGGGTCCAGGTAGTCCTCGGAGAACGCGATGCCCGAGCGCATGTCGAGCAGGTGCCGGACGGTGGCGCCCTGATAGCCGGAGTTTTCCAGCCCGGGCACGTACCTGGTGACCGGCTGCTCCGGGTCCACCGTGCCCGCCGCGACCAGCGCCCCGGTCACGATGCTGACCAGCGACTTGCTGACCGACATCAGCAGGTGCCGGGTGCCCGGGTCCATGCCATCCGGGTACTCCTCGGCCAGCAGCACGCCACCGCGGGTGACCAGCCAGCCGTCGGTGTGCGTGGCCGCCAGCACTTCGGCCACGCTGGACGGGCTGCCGTCGTGCAGCCGCACCGGGAGTTCGTCCACCGGGGCCAGCCGGGCCGGCAGCGGGTGCACCGGGCCGGCGCCGCGGGAGATCGGCGCGGTCGGGAACAGGTCCCCGATGTGCTGGAAGGACCAGGACAGCTGCGGCGCGGTCTGCCAGTTGTCCAGCGTGACGCCGGTGGCAGGGCGGCTCGCGTTCTCGCCGATCACGGGCGGAGTCTAGCGGGCCTGGCCGGCGGCCCTGGCCACCAGCTAGAACGGCTTGCTGCCGGTAGGCGCGGGCGGGACGGCCGGCGGGACCAGCGGCACGCCGGAGTACTGGGCCCGGATCGCGTCGATGAACTGGCGGGCCCGGATGGTCAGCGCGGGCTTGCCCGCACCGGTCTGCAGCCTTCCCTTGGTCACCAGCACGCCGAGGTCCGCGCCCTTCCACCGGTAGTCACCGGGCCCGTAGATGCGCAGGAAGAACGCCTCTGCCTCGTTCTGCAGCTGGTGCCAGTCCAGGGCCGCGCGGCGGAAGACCAGGGCGCCGTGGCCGTCCAGGGAGTACTGCCCGGTGAGCGCGGCCGCGTCCAGGTGCTCGACCAGCGGCCGGGTCTCCTTGATGATCATCTGGCTCCACACGTCCTCGCCGGACAGCTCCTGCCACCGCTCGTTGATCTCGCCGAGGTCGAAGCCGAAGTCGACGTCCATGAACTCGAGCAGGTGGAACGCGAACAGCGGCATGTCCGCGTACGCGCCCGCGGTGACGTTGGTGATGGCCGAGGCGCCGCTGATCCGCGGGTTCAGCTCACCCAGGTACACCTCGTCCGCGTCGGTGTCGACCAGCACGTCGACCTCGAAGAAGCCGCGGTAGCCCTCGGCGCCGAGCCGGTCGCCGAGCCGCCGGATCATCCCGGCCGCCCTGGACCGCAGCGCGCCGCTGATCACCTCGGGGTACATTTCGTTGCCGCACCAGCCGCCGCGGTACGGGGTGAGCCGGGTGTGCCCGGTCAGCTCGGACATGAACGGGCCGACGACGGTGCCGTTCCGGGTGAGCACGGCCTCCACCGCCACCGAGCGGTTGTTGATCCGCTTCATCACCTTGACGTCCTGGCCGGCGATGTCCTTCTGGTGGCGCTTCCAGTCCGCTTCGGACGAGATGAAGAACGTGGTCTTGCCGGAGTCCCCGTACGGGGTCTGGATGACCAGGTCGGTGCCCAGCCCGGCCTGGCCGGCCGCGCTGGCCAGTTCGGCCCAGCCGCGCACCGAGGTGAGGATGTTCGGCACGCTGGGCACCCCGACCTCGTTGCCCAGCCGGGTGGTGACCAGCTTGGAGTCCAGGTGCTGGCGCAGCGCGGCGGCGGGCAGGATGAGGTCGTAGCCGAGCTCGGCGCAGATCCGCTCGGTCTCCTCGTCGAAGAACACCATCGCGATCTTCGGCCGGGTGGCCGGGTCCGGCCGGCGCCGCTCGATGTACGCCCGCACCTCGGCGTTCTCCAGCAGCCAGTTGTTGATCTCCTCGCCGCTGCCGAACTCGAGGTAGGGCTTGTGCCGTGGCGTGAACACCCGCGGGTGCGCGCCGTCCCAGCCGTCGTAGTACGTGATGTAGCTGAAGTTGCGGATCCACCGGTCCATGCCGAGCAGGTTGAACGGGGTGGCCCCGACGAAGTAGATCGGGGTGTCGTTGGTCCGGAAGAAGTGCCGCATCTCGGACACGTTGCGCAGCGGCCTGGACCGGCCGGCTGGCCGGGCCGGCGCGTAGGCGGCGTCGGTGCCCAGGGTCACCTCGGGGGCGCCGGGGGCCGCGCCGCCGGCTGAACTCCCCACCCCGGCGGGTATGACCTGGCCCATAGACCCTCCCGGCGAGCCGCTGACCTCCTTGTTAGCGTCTCTCGGCCGGGCACGGAGATCAATCCGTGGTGGCCGCCTGATCAGCGCCGACCGGTTCAGGCCTGCGGTCCCGCCGGGCGGTGAGCAGCGGTCTCTCAGCACCGCGTTT
>DATCUG010000725.1:0-24068 GCA_036567525.1 Streptosporangiaceae bacterium
CCCGCCCACGCCGAGGCCGCCAGCCAGCCGGCCACCCGCGCGGACCGGGAGCCCGCCCGCCACGCCGAGGACCGCCGGGATCAGGATCGGGGCCAGCCGCTCGGCACCGCCATACCGCTGGGCGACCTCGTCACTCGGCCCGTCGAACAGCGCCGCGGTGTTCGCGACCGCCTGGGCGACGGCCACCGCGCCGACCGGGCCTCCGTCCATCAGATCCTGCTGGACCGGGTCCCCGCCGCGATCCACCACGGCGACCGCCACCCGCAGGTCCCGCCGCTCCGCCTCGCGGATTACCCGGTCAGCCAGGCCTCTCGCCCAGCCGAGCTCCGCTTGCCGGCCCGCCGCCGGGGCCGGCGACATCCCGGCGCTGTCGGCCGGGTCGATCCTGAGGTCGCCGAACCGGGCCGCCCAGCGCGGCCGGTCGTCACCGTGCTGACCGGCGTAGGGCAGTTGCAGCGCGTACGCGATCAGCAGGTCCTCTGGGTTGGCCGGCTCGCCGTCCACGCTGAGGTTGGCCGGATCGACCCCGTCCGGGAAGAACGGGCTGACGGTGGCGCCGGACGCGGCGATGCCCGCCACCACGACCCCGTCCGCCAGGATGGGCAGGCCGCCCGCACCGGGGAACATCGCTTCCGGGGAAGCCTGCACGAAGCCGGTCGCGATCGGTGCCGCGAGCGTCGTCATCCGGTGATGGTGCTCGGCCGTGGGAATCTGCTGGGTCGCGGAGATCCAGGCCTTGGAGCGGGCCCGGGCCATCCCGCCGGGGCCGCCCGCGTCCATCCGCGACGCCGAGATCAGCGCGCCGCTCGCGCCGACGACCGCGATCGCGCCGCGCACCCCGAACTGCTCGGCCTTGTCCACCGCCCGCTGGATGAGCGCCCGCGCCTCGCCCAGGGCCAGGTCATGCGGTGGGGTCCAGTCCGCCATTGACCACCCTTTCTCGTATCGCGGAAGTCACTATCGCCTGCGGGGCGGCGGACGGTCAAGGCCGGCGGTCACGGGTTCGTGGTCACACACGGCCCGCGGGCAGGCCGCAGTTCGGTGCCGGATAGCGCGGCATAGGATTCAGCCCTGGAGGGACACGATGACAGCTGGGGCTGAGCCACCGCACTTGGACAACCGGCACCGGGACACGCTGCGCCAGATCTTCGCCCACCCGCTGAGCCATAACATCGAATGGCGGGCGGTGCGATCGCTGCTGGAGGCGGTCGGTACGGTCACCGCGCGCCACGACGGCAAAGTGGCCATCGACGTCGGGTCGGTGCAGGAAGTGCTCGAGCCGCCCGCGGGCAAGGACATCGATGAGCGCACCGTCCTCGAACTGCGCCGGATGCTGAGCCTGGCCGGTTACACCCCGTCCTAGCCTGGTAGCCCTCCCGCCTACTCACTGCCCGGCGCGCCGCCCCCGCCGCCCGCAGGTTCTGGAGGCGGGAGCCATGCTCGCGCCGTTCGCTGTGGGCCGGGGCCGGCCTGCTGTGCCGATGGACCGGAGCAGATCGGCTATCGGGGTTGGCTTGCGCAAGCAGGCACGCGCGCCCAGCCGCAGGCACCGGCGCTCGGCAGCCGGGTCCGCGGCAGCGGACCAGACCAGCACGGCCTGATCGGGTCGCTCGTCCCGCAGGCGCCGCAGCACCTCGGCCCCCTCCAGGTCGGGCAGGCCCAGATCTAAGAGCACGACATCGGGGGAATCGGACAGCGCGATCCTGAGCCCTTCCCGCCCGCCGGCCGCCTCGGCAACCGTAAATCCGGCCGCGCGCAGCGCCCGCGTGGTGAAACTGCGGATGAGCGGCTCGTCCTCGATCACCAGGACCCTGCGGGCCGTCGCTGAATCAGCCATGCTGAGCCACCCAGATCATCCGGGTCATGACATCCCTTCCTACAAGAAGCGCCGGCGGCGTGCGGCCTAGACGCCGGCATCCGCAGATGATGGCGTACCGGGCTCTGCCGGCAGTAGGTGAATGCTCTTAAGATCCTGTGACGAATCAGGTCCGGGGCGCACACCGTCACCGGCCAGCGCGCCGAACACCGTAACGACTGCGGCGCGGCCTGCTTCGAAGGCCGCCCGCAGCAGGTCGCCGTCGCTGGCCATCCCGCCTGGCTTGGGCGAGTGCGGCGCCGGCCTGATCGGCAAGACCGCCGGGTGCCCGTCTCGCAGCAGCCCGTCATCGGCGGTCAGCCTGCTGGTGCGGGAGAGGAACGACGCATGTAGTTCCTGGGGGTAGCGGCGCAGTATGGTCGCGGCGGCCAGGCGGGAGAAACGCGACCAGGACGAGCGCGTCGCGTCCCCAGCCCGCCGTGAGCTGAGCACCAGGACGTGCGTGGCCCCTTGCGCCATGGCCGTCCGGTACGGGATGGATTCAGACAGGCCCGCATCCAGGTAGTACCGTCCCTGGAATGCCACGGGCGGCCCGGCGAGCAGCGGAAGGGCACAGCTGGCCCGCAGCGCGCGGCGCAGGTCCGCCGCCGAGTTCAGATACGGACGCAGGTCGACGCTCTCGCCGGTGGCGGCGTCGGTGGCCAGGACATGCAGCGGGAGCGGGCTGGCTAGCACCGCGCCGAAGTCCATGACCTCGGGGTAGACCTGCTCGATGAGGGTCTCGACGTCCAGGACGGGCCGTCCCGGGCGCAGCAGGTTGGCCCGCCTGATCAGGGTGCGGGTCAACGTGGTGTCGTACCAGATACGCAGGCCCGGCGGGTTGGCGCTGCACAGCCAGGCGCCGGTGATGGCTCCGGCCGAGGAACCGTAGACGTCGTCGAACACCGAGGTGAGGCCCAGTTCGTGCACACCTAGCGCCATCCCGGCCGCGATCGTGCCACGCATGCCGCCGCCTTCGATCGCGAGCGCCAGCCGGTAACCATCGCGGTGCGTGCCGGGCCCGCCGCCCGCGGCGAGGCGCTCAGCGATGAGCGCCAGGACAGGATGAGTCCCGGTTGCCGTGGGCCCGGTCATGTCGTTGCGCCGGGTTCGGGGCGGGTAGCCAGGACGTAACGCAGCAGCGGCAGCTGGCCAGCCGACTGGACCTGGTATCCGGCGGTGGCGGCCAGTTCGTCCAGGGGGCCGACCGTGGCGGCGGCGCGGCGCATCCGCCCTCCGCCGGGATGCAGCGCGAACGGCCGCCGGGCCGGGTCGAAGTCCGCGACCAGCAGGCGCCCGCCGGGTTTGGTCACCCGGTACATCTCACCCAGCGCCGCGGCCCGCTTCCGCGCTGGGATGTGGTGTATCGCCAGCGTGCTGATGACGATGTCGAACGATGAATCGGGCAGATCCAGGTCCTGCGCACCGCCGACGGCAAAGGTCATGGTGGGCGAGGCGCGACGCCGCGCGTAGCCGATCGCCGCCGCCGACGGATCCACCCCGGTGACGCGGCCGGCCGGCCCCACGGCGGCGGCCAGCTTCCGGGCCAGATACCCGCTGCTGCACCCCACGTCCAGGACCGAATCCCCAGGTGCTGCCCCGGTCAAGGACACGATCCGCTGGTACACCTGGCGGCGCCGCCCGCCGAACGCGAGCTGGCTGGCCACCTCGTTCAGCCGGAAGCGCTCGATCGTGGTGCCGGTGCCACGCGCCGCACCGTGCAGGCGCTTGAGTGTGCCATGCATGGCAGCCTCCCTCAGCTAACTTAGTTGCCACTAAGCTTAGTGATGACTAAGTTAGTTGGCAAGATGGCTACCAGCGCCGACCCTGGCCCGCCCGGAGATGGGCAGGCGCTCAAGAGAGCCCGCCTGCCCGCGGCAGAGCGGCGGGAATCGATTCTCCGGGCCGCTACTGAGGTGTTCGCACGGTCCGGGTACCGCGCCGGGAAGGTCTCCGACGTGGCCGCACGGGTCGGCGTGACCGAGCCGGTGATCTTCCAGAACTTCGGCTCCAAGGCCGCGCTGTTCGCCGCTGTCCTGGACCGCGCCGCTGCCGAGGTGCGGGCGCAACTCGACGACCTTGCCGCGGCGCCCGGCTCCCCGTCCGAACTGCTGGCCCATGTGCTCACCCAGCGCGCACCCGAGCGGCCCGCCGAGGCCAGGACCCATGCCGGTGCCGCGTACGGCGTGCTGTTCGCCGACGCGGCCGCGCTGGCGGCCGAGCCCGGGCTGGCCGAGCCAGCCCGCAGCGCGTTCCGCGCCGTCGCGGCTCATCTGGCCGACCTGATCCAGCACGCCCAGGCTGCCGGTGGTGTCCACGCCGGCATCAACGCCGAGGCGGCCGCCTGGCTGCTGTTGTCGGTACTGTCGGCCCGCGGGCTGCGCAGCGCGGCCATGCCCGGCGGCCTGGAGCCCACGGTCACCGAACTCGTGCTCCGCGCACTCGCCCCACCCGCCCGCGATCACGCACCGCCGTACCCGCCCGGCGCAACGGCGGCAGGCCATTCCCGCCGCGATTAGCTGGGCCCGCCCACGGCGATGGGTAAATTTCAGGCCACGATGCCAAAGCTTGCCCTTTCCGGTCCGGCCGGGGCCCCAGCTGACCTGCGAGGATTGCCTGCCCGCGAATTTCACTTCCCGGGCACCATTCGATGGGATTGCCGGGCAGCCTACGATCGCGGCAGCTTGCTTAGACCGCTGACGCGAGGAGGCCGGGCAGATGCAGAGGCTCCGCCGGTCGTTACTGACAGGCATGTGCGCCGTCATGGCGGCGTTCGGTGGGCTGGTGATATTCGCGTTGCCAGCGTCGGCGCACGGCGCGATGGAAATCCCCGGCAGCCGCACGTTCCTGTGCTACGAGGATGCCCTTACCACCACCGGGCAGCTCGTGCCGCACAACCCGGCCTGCCAGGCGGCGGTGGCCAGCAGTGGGCTCACTCCGCTGTACAACTGGTTCGCGGTGGGCAACCGCTCCGGGACCACCAGCGGGGGGACAGTGGGCTTCATCCCGGACGGGAAGCTGTGCAGCGGCAACAGCAACTACTACGACTTCTCCGGCTTCGACCTGGCCAACCCGAACTGGCCCAAGACCCACCTGACCGCCGGGTCGACGATCCAGATCCAGTACAACAAGTGGGCCGCCCACCCGGGCACATTCTCGCTGTACATCACCAAGCCCGGCTGGGACTCGACTCAGCCGTTGACCTGGGCTGATCTGGAACCCATGCCATTCTCCACGGTCACCGACCCGCCGTCGGTGGGCGACCCGGGCAACATCGGCAGCTACTACTACTGGAACGCCACCCTGCCAGCGGGCTATACCGGCTACCACATCATCTATTCGGTATGGGCACGCTCGGACAGCACCGAGACGTTCTATGGCTGCTCGGACGTGGTGTTCGATGGCGGCAACGGCCAGGTCACCGGGATCGGCTCGACCGCCCCGCCGCCCACCGAGACGCCGTGCACCGTGACCTACTCGATTACCTCCACCTGGCCGGGCGGTTACCAGGCCCAGGTGACCGTGACCAATCCCACCACGTTCACCCTGTACGGATGGACCGTCGGCTGGGTGCTGGCCGACGACGAGACCATCGGCAATTCGTGGAACGGGACACTGTCGGTTGCCGGGTCGCTGGCCACGATGAAGAACGCTGACTGGAACAACGTGCTCGCCCCGGGGGGCAGCGCAACGTTCGGGTTCACCACTAACCAGGCCAGCAGCCCGGTCACCCCAACCAGCATCTCCTGCCAGAGCCCGTAACCGGAGGCCCGCCACTCCGGCTAGCCGTCAGGCCGCTGGGGCTGGCCAGTCAACCCACCGGGTACGGATGGTGACCCCGCCCTGGGCCCGGCCGCCGGCCAGGGCGGCGGTCCGGACGCAAAAGTGGGACCACATGTTCAGCTGGATCTCTTTGGCCAGCCTCAGCCGGTTGTAAAGCAGGTCCGCCAGCCGGTCCCCGGCCCGGGCCCAGGATTCGATCTCGAACCGCAGCGCATGGCCGGCCGCTGCCGCCCGGAACTCAATCTCGCCTGCTTCCAGGTGACCAGCCAGGGTGGCCAGCCGGAAGGAGGTGTCATCGCGGTGTACCACCCGCACCGGACCATCCCAGGGGCCGGGCATCCGGACCAGGAACTCGTCACCGTGCCGCAGCGGCCCTGCCGCACCGCGGATCTTGCGGAACACAGCCATCTCTGGTGACGCCTGATTCAGCTTGCCCGCCACCAGCTCGATCAGGGCGGCCGGGGTCAGGGAGCTGTTGACAATCCGCACCGCATAAGACCGATGCAGCATAGGCCCGAAACCAGCATCCAGCCCCTGGCGCCGGTCCCCATCGTCGCGGCCGGCCGGGTCCGGCAGGTCCGCTGCGCTGCCCGTTTCCTCTGACCGGTGCAGGGGGGTGGTCCGCCACATGTACCGCCAGCTGACCAGTGCTACCCCGGCCGGCCAGCCCAGGACGGTCCGGAGCCGGGCCCATCGGCTCGCTGCCTCCATGAGTAAATCCTCTCATCCCGGGCAGCGGCCCTTACTGCAGGTCCAGGCAGGGGGGAACCGGATGTCTATAGCTGTCGTTCTGAGCCGGGCCGGGCTGCGCGACACCCATCTGCACGCGGCTTCGCTCGGGTCGGTAGCACTGTGCGTCGGCTTGTGGATACGCGCCAAGACGGTCGATCAGGACGAGCGCGGTAACGCGGAACGACGCGCCCTGTTCGTCGGTTTGTGGCCGCCGATGTTCTGGCTCATCGGCAACTCGGTGGGGAACGCGGAGTAGATGCGCCAGCGGCTGCTCGGCCGGGTCGACGAGACGGCCGCGCTAGCGGATCTGCGTCATCGCGACATCAACTACGACCCGGCGCGGGCCCCAGAAGACGGCCGGCCGGAGGGGCACTGGCACGTCGACTCCGGCTGCACGGTCATCGGCCAGGAGCTACCCGGACCGCCCGAACGTGGTGGCCCGTGGGAGACAGCACGCCACCTGGTGGGTCTGTATGAGTTCGCCGACGGCCCGATCTTGCGCGCGGTGTACCGCAGCGATCAGGACCTGCTCGGCCGCGACATGCTGCTAGAAGGCCGCTTCTGCGGATTGCGTTTTTATCTGGGCGTCCGCGTCACCGGCGTCATCGATGTCACGCGGGACAGCGGCAGCGGTCCCGAGCGGGTGTGGGGCTGGTGCTACCAGACACTGCAGGGCCACCTGGAGCAGGGCCGCCTCACTTACGAAGTGATCAAGAAGGAGCACACCGGCCAGGTGATATTTCACATCACTGGTTACTCGCGCCCCGCGGATATCCCTAACCCACTGATCCGCTGGGGGTTCCGGCTGTTCGGCCACCAGGCTCAGGAACGCTTCTACCGGAACGTGCAAAGCCGGATGTATCACCTGCTGGAGGCGGCGCGGCGCGGCCTGCCGGCACCGGAGCCGGTGGTCCGCCCGGATGGCATCGTGCTGGCCCCGTCCGGGATCAGACCGCATGCCTGGGAGCGGCTGGCCCGTGGCTGGCTGCACGCCGGACGCTGACGGACACCTGAGAGGAACACTGATGACAATGATGACAATGAGCAAGCGGCCAGGCAGCCGTCCCGGCGGCGGCCAGGCCGGATCGTCCCGTTTCCGTTTCCGGTTCGACCGGGCCGCCCGCTACCTGCTGCCCGTGCTGGGCGTCACGCCGGCCACCAGCCGGGTGGAGGTCACCGGCGGCCAGCTGGTGATCCGGTACGGACCCTGGCGAACCACGGTTGACCGGCGGAACATCCAGGCGGTCAGGGCAACCGGCCCGTTCAGCGGGTGGAAAGCGATTGGGCCGCGGCTATCGCTGGCCGACCGTGGCCTGACGTTCGGTACCAGCGCACGCGGCGGCGTGTGCATACAGTTGCGGCGGCCGGTCGCCGCCCTCATGCCTGGGCGGCTGCTGGCTCACCCGGCCGTGACCGTGACCGTGGAACGGCCGCGCGAACTGGTCCGCCTGCTCCGGCCAAGCTGGGTGAAACGGCTCACGGCGCTTCGTGCGGTGCGATAGCCAGCAGCTCGATGATGCCCAGCCCGCGCTGCGCCGCGTCGCTGGTGGCAGCACCCGCGCTGTCAGTGCTGGATCCAGTCCTGATAGTGCGTGCTGGCCAGGTGCGCGTCCGGGCCTGCGGTGAGCATGTCGCCGGTGACGCCCGCGAACGTGCCGGCCTGGTTGTCGGTGATGACGGTCCGGTTGTCCTGCTGTGCGGCCAGGGTGATCCGGCCGATTTCGTCGAGCGGAAAGACATCCGGGCCGGCCACGTTCCAGATGGCTCGCAGCGGCGGGCCGGTGGACACGCCGGTGAGCGCGGCGGCGACGTCGGCGGAGGCCATCGGCTGCAGGCGGGTAGCGGGCAGGCGGACGCTGGTGTCGTCAGCGGTCTCGAATACGAGCGTCTTCATGAACTCGAAGAACTGGGTGGCGCGCACGATGGAGTACGGCGTGGGCCCCTGGCGGAGCAGATCCTCCTGCAGGCTCTTGGCCCGGTAATAGACCAGCTGGGGCACCTGGTCCACGCCGACGATCGAGAGGACCACCTGATGCCGGACACCGGCGGCTTCCCCCGCGGCCAGCAGGTTGTTCATGGAGGTGCGGAAGAAGTCCAGGGACGCCTCGTCGAATGTCGGCGAGTTCGCCACGTTGATCACCACCTCGGCGCCTTCCAGCGCCTGGTCCAGGCCCTTGCCCGTGATCAGGTCGAGGCCGGTGGACAGGGCCGCGGGGACGGCCTGATGCCCGGCCGCGGTCAGGTTCTGGACCACCTGCGAGCCGATCAGCCCGGTACCGCCGATGACGGTGAGCTTCATGTCCCTTCCTTTCCGAGCGGCCACGCCCGGGTCCCGGCGGCGCGGCCGCCAGGACCGGCAGGCCTAGGCGGGCTCGTACCGCTCGCCGAGGGCCTTGGCGACATCAGTCATGAACGGTGGTGAACAGGAGCCCATCTCCTTGACTTCGGCGAAGTTGTCGAAGAGCCACAGCGGGCCAGCTTGCGTCGTCTCGCCGGGAGGCAGCGGCTGGCCGAAGACGGCGATGGCTGCGGCGTCGCTGATCCAGGCAGTCTGACCGCCGTCGTCAGCAACCTGCCAGCCTTCAAAAATCAGCCGGCCCCCGCTGCCGTAGATGCGGATCTCCCGGGCCACTGCGCCTTCACTGCTGACCACGACGCGCTCGTACTCGTGGTGGTTCCTGTTGTCGTCGCCCACTGCGGGCACCTTCTCCCAGTCCGGCTATCACCGTGCGGCTGGATGGGGTGGCGCCGTCCGGCCGCATGCACGCTAGGCCACCCCAGGCATCCTGCCCAGCTCAGCCCGCCCGATCACCTGGAAGATGAGACGATTCCAGGTTTTTGCCGGAGTTGCCGCTTTCGCCGTGCGGGATCGTGGTGGCGGCTGCCGGATGCCCTGGTGGCTATCCGGTGAGCAGGCCGACCGGGCCGGCCGTCGGCGGGGAGTAGCCGAGCGCCGTGCTCATCCGGGCAATGAAGACGTGCCTGCGGCAGTGGAACGGCAGCCATTCCCGGTACCGCTGATAGGCCCGGGCGACTCCGCCGGCCACCCCGACGGCGATCAAGCCCGTGGACATGGATAGCTGGCTGCCCAGCGCGAGCTGGATTAATCTCCGCAGTACTGCGGGCCGGTGATGTGCTCCGGCCGCACCGGCACCTGGTTCAGCGCCAGCCCGGTGGCGGCGCGGATCGCGGCCACGATGGCTGGGCCCGAGGAGATCGTCGGCGGCTCGCCCACCCCGCGCACGCCGTAGGGCGCGTGCGGGTCCGGATACTCGAGCACCTCGATCCGCATCGGGGGCATGTCGAGAATGGTGGGGATGAGATAGTCGGTGAACGACGGGTTCCTGATCCTGCCGCCGGAGATCTGGATCTCCTCCATCACGGCCAGCCCCAGCCCCTGCGCCGACCCGCCCTGGATCTGGCCGAGCACCGCCTGCGGGTTGATGGCCTTGCCCACGTCCTGCACGCAGTCCAGGGCGACGACCTTGACCAGGCCGAGTTCGGTATCCACATCGACGACCGCACGGTGCGCGGCGAACGCGTACTGCACGTGGGCGAAGCCCTGCCCGGTCTCGGGGTCCACCGCCTCGGTCGGCCGGTGCCGCCACTGCACGGTTTCGTCGATGACCTCGTCGCCAAGCAGGTCGGCCAGCTCACCGAGGATGCCCTCGCCCGAGACCACCTTGCCACCGTCCAGCCGCAGGTCCGGCACGGTGCGCCCGAGCCGGCGCTGGATGACGGCCAGCGCGCGCTCGCGCACCTGCTCACACGCGGCCCGGACCGCGCCGCCCGTGACGTAGGTCTGCCGCGACGCGGACGACGACCCGCCGCTGCCCACCTGGGTGTCCTTGGGCGCCGCGATGACCTGGTCGACGCCCAGCTCGGTGCGCACGATCTGCTGCTCGACGGTGACCAGTCCCTGGCCGACCTCGGCTGACGCGGTGTGTACCGTCGCGGTCGCCTGCCCGGACAGCACTTCGAGGCGGACCCGGGCGGTGGAATAGTCGTCGAAACCCTCGGAGAACCCGACGTTCTTGTAGGCCACCGCGTAACCGACGCCGCGCACCACACCCTCGCCGTGGGTGGTGTTGGCCACGCCGCCGGGCAGGTCCCTCAGGTCAAGCTCACCGCGGTGGCTTCGCGGCGGCGGCATCGGCATGGCCTGGACCCGGCGCAGCAGTTCCGCCACCGGGGCCGGGCTGTCGATGATCTGGCCGGTGGGCGCCTCCGCGCCCTGGGTCATCGCGTTCCGGCAGCGCAGTTCCACCGGGTCCAGGCCGAGCGCGGCGGCCAGCTTGTCCATCTGGGCTTCGTAGGCGAACGCGGCCTGCACCGAGCCGAAACCGCGCATGGCCCCGCACGGCGGATTGTTGGTGTACGCGCCATACGCGTCGACCTGCACATTGGGCACCACGTAGGGGCCGATGCCCATGGTGCCCGCGTTACCGACCACCGCCGGGGTGCTGGACGCATACGCGCCGCCGTCCAGGTAGATCAGCGCCTTGACGTAGACCAGCCGGCCGTCCCGGCTGGCCCCGTGCTCGAAGCGCATCAGCGCCGGGTGGCGGTGCACATGCCCGAAGAACGACTCTTCCCGGTTGTAGACCATCTTCACCGGCTTGCCGGTGCGCAGGGCCAGCAGGCACGCGTGTACGTGCATGGACAGGTCCTCGCGGCCGCCGAACGCGCCGCCCACCCCGGCCAGCGTGAGCCGCACCATGTCCGGTGGCAGGCCGAGCGCCGAGCAGATCTGTTTCTGGTCCACGTGCAGCCACTGGGTGGCGACGTACAACTCCACACCGCCGTCCTCGGACGGCACGGCCAGCCCGGACTCCGGGCCGAGGAACGCCTGGTCCTGCATGCCCACCTGGTACTCGCCCGTCACCACCACGTCGGCCACCGGCTCGGGGTCGCCTTTGCGCAGTTTCAGGTGCCGCACCAGGTTGCCCTGCGGGTGCAGCTTGGCCCGCTCCCGGGACAGTTCGCTGACCTTCCCCGGGACCGTGTGGACCAGGTTCCATCGCGGGTGGCCCAGCGCCTCGTGCGCGTCGGTGACCGGCTCGTATTCCTCGTAGTCGACCCGGATCCGCTTGGCCGCCTGGCGGGCGATCTCCGGATGGTCGGCGGCCACCAGCGCGACCGGCTCGCCCTGGTAGCGCACCACGTCCACGGCCAGCACCGGCTGGTCGGTGATTTCCAGCCCGTAGTACTTGTGGCCCGGCACGTCCTCCTGGGTCAGCACCGCGAGCACGCCCGGCATGGCCAGCGCCTCGGCCGTCTCGATGGAGCGGATCCGGGCGTAGGGGTGCGGGCTGCGCAGCGTGACCCCCCAGATCATGCCGTCCAGCCACAGGTCGCTGGAGTAGACGAACTCCCCCGTGACCTTGGGCGTGCCGTCCGGCCGGCTCGCGCTGCTGCCCACCCCGCCGGATACCGGGGTGGTCTGGCCGGGTGCTGGCCGGGTGGGGGTGGTCGGTGCCGTCATCGGGTCACTCTCCAGCGCCAGACCGCCGGGCCGCCGCCAGGCGGACCGCTTCCATGATCTTCTCGTACCCGGTGCAGCGGCACAGGTTGCCGGCCAGCGCCTCCCGGATCTCGGCATCGCTCGGCGCGGGCTGCCGCTCGATCAGGTCGTGCGCGGCGATCAGCAGCCCGGGGGTGCAGAAACCGCACTGCACCGCCCCCGCCTCCAGGAAGGCCCGCTGCACGGCGGACAGTTCACCGCGGGGCGCGAGGCCCTCGATGGTGCGCACGTCCCGGCCCTGTGCCTGGCCGGCCGCCACCAGACAGGCGCAGGCCAGCACGCCGTCCAGGTAGACCGTGCACGAGCCGCACTCGCCCTGCTCGCACGCGTTCTTCGAACCGGGGAAGCCCAGCCGCTCGCGCAGCACATAGAGCAGGCTTTCGCCCTCCCATACGTCATCGGCCTGCTGCTGCTCGCCGTTGACGGTGCAGGTGATCCGCATACCGGTCACGTCCTCCGGAACTCGTGCCACGCCCAGGTCAGCGCGCGCCCGGCCAGCACCGACAGGGCGTGCACCCGGTACCGCGCGCTGCCCCGGACATCGTCGATCGGCGCGGCCGCCTCGGTGACTAGCTCCGCGAACCGGCGGGTGGTGGACTCGGGCAGGTCGCCGCGGGATTCCCAGTGCCCACCTTCGGTCAGCGCCTGGGCCAGGAACTCTTCGGCGGCCAGCGCGCGCCGCGGGGTAGGGCCGGCCGACCCGATGCCGGTGCCGACCAGCTGGCGATCCGGGTGCAGCGCGAGGCTGAACGCGGCCACCGCGATGACCATCGCGTTCCGCGTGCCGATCTTGCAGAACTGCTGCGGGCCGGCCGGCGGGGTGACCAGTACCCCCTTGATCAGCTCATCCGGGGCCAGCGCGTTCCGCTTCACCCCGGTGAAGAACTCGTCCACCGGGATCAGCCGGGTGCCGCGCACCGACTCCGCTTCCACCTGGGCGTACGCGGCCAGCAGCGGGGGGTGCGCATCGCCCGCCGGGGAGGCGGCCCCGAGGTTGCCGCCGACCGTCCCCCGGTTGCGGATCTGCGGTGACCCGACGGTGCGGGACGCCATGGCCAGCCCCGGCAGCCGGCTGCCCAGCTCAGTCTGGACCCTCGTGTAGGTCACCCCGGCGCCGAGCCAGATGCGCCCGTTGTCCGGGGCCCACTCGGCCAGCTCACCCACCCGGGTCAGGTCGAGCAGGTATTCCGGCCGGTACCGGTCGAAGTTCAGCTCGACCATGACGTCCGTGCCGCCCTGGATGGGGACCGCGTGCGGGTACGCCGCCTTCAGCTGCAGGGCTTCCGCCCACGTCGGCGGCTGCAGGAACTCCATGTATGTCAGTCTGGCTCATCGAGCCGGAAGCCCGGACAGCGGCGCACCTCGCCGGCACCGGCTGGGCCGGCCGGAGCTTGGCGGCGGGACGTCTTGATGTCAGCCAGGGACCTGATGCCCCGGCAGGAACAGGACCGAGTTGAGGTACCGCGGGAACGGCCACAGAACCCGCGCCAGCAGGCCGCGCTCGGCCACGTGGGATGTCCTGGCCTGGTACGAGGCGAGCGGGAAATCCGCGATCGGCACCCATCGCCGACCATGCAGTACCCAGCCTCGGTACCCCCAGGACTCCACCAGCGAGATCACGCCGGTGACCGGCTGTATGCGCTCCTCGACCTCGACGAGCAGCCGGGGCTGGTCCCGCTTGATGGTTTCCGCCGCGCCGCGCAGCACGGGGACTTCATGCCCGTCCACATCGATCTTGATGAACGTCACGCCGCGCAAGCTGAGCCCGTCCAGCGTCACCAGCGGCACCGTGATAGACGTGCCATGGATGTCGCGCCGGTGCAGCGAGGAGACGCCCCGCACACCCATGTCCGACGGTGGCAGCCATATGTCGGCCGTACCGCAGTGGTCGGAGGCAGCGCCGGCGATGACGGCTACCTGGGGCGGGAGCGTCCGCTGGAGCACCTGGTGCAGCGGCGTCGGCTCGATGGTGACGACCTGGTCGGCCCGGCGGACCAGCCGCCGCGTCCACGGCCCGTACCAGCCACCTATGTCCACCATCGTGCCGCCGCGGCCGCAGACCTCGTCGAGACGCCGGATTTCCGGCTCGAAACGCCGATAGGCCAGGCTGATGAGCGTCACCAGCAGCCGTTCCGGAATGTGCCCGGCTACCCGTGATGCCAGTGTCATCGCAGTCTGCTCCTCACCCGGTGGAGCGGATCGTGGACCAGGGATAGGCGGACACCGCTACGTGCGAGGTTCCCGGGTTGTAGTAGGAGATGACCAGGTCGCTGCGGGTGCTGAGCTCCGGGTGGCCGATGAGGGCACGGCACAGGCCATCCGGCCCGTCCGCGGGTTTCCTGGTGCAGGGCACCGTCCCGGTGCCGATCCGCCGCCACGGGCCGGCCGGCGACCGCGCCTGCCAGACCTGGAAGCCCCCGGCCAGGCCAGTCTGCTCGACCATGACCAGGCCGTGCCCGTCGGCGGCGTAGTCGCCGACCGAGATCCCGGACGGGTGATCGGCCGGGATCAGCGTGCGGGCCGCGGCCTCGTCCGGCGACCAGCTACGGCCGGTCCAGTACCGGTAGGTGAGCGGGTTCTGCCAGTACGCCGGCCGCGCAACCGTCCGGACCAGGAATACCTCCCCGCGGCCGCACCCGGGCGGGGCACCGGCCCGGCAGTAGCCGAACAGGTACAGGTAGCCGTCCCCGGCGAAGATGGGCGAGCCGAGCTGCTGCTGGGGCGGCAGCTCGAGCCCGGCGGTGCTGCCGAACACCAGGACCGTCGGGCCGAGAAGATTGCTGGCCGGGTCGTAGGCGACCAGGCCGAAACCCTCCGCGAAGATCACATCGCCGTTCCCGGAGACACAGTAGTTGTCGTAGCTGATGAGCAGGTCGGCGGCGGCGGCCGACGGCTGCCGGGAGACGCCAGACACCCATGAGGCCGGGTAAGCACCCGGGCCTGCGCACGGCAGCGTGCTGGCGGGCAGCACGAGGCCCTGCGGCGCGGGCAGGAACGGCTGCGGCGGGCCGGCCCCGGGCAGGGTCAGCGGCGCCGGGGGAGTGGGCACCTCGCTCAGCCGGGCCGGCGCGTGGCCGGGCCGGTACGGGCCCGCGGCCGCGGTGCCCGTGCCCAGGATCAGGTGCCCGGCCGGCCCGCCACCGGCGCTGGCCGTCACCGTGTCGCAGAACAGCCACAGGCTCCATCCTGGCCTGCCCGGCAGCGGACTGCTGTAGCCGCAGTCGCGGCGGACGGTGTTACCGGTGGCCCTCTCGTAGTTCGACAGCACCCGCGCTGGCCCCGGCACCGGATGCGGCACACCAGCCCCGCAGGCCGCGAGGATGATCAGCGCAGCCACGGCGGCGCAGGCGCCCGCCAGCGCACGGCACCGATGGGCCCAGCGGGCAGCAGCCGGGCGATTCCGCCTGGTCACGGCCGGACGCGGCAGCATTTCCGCGGCAGCTCAGCCGGAGCCGTAGCTGAACACCACCCGGGCCGGGGCGGGCTTCGGTGCGGTCTCGTCGTGGACCAGGACCGTCACCGCGGCGACAGCCAGGAGAACACCGGCTAGCAGGGCAATCAGCGTGCGCATGAATGCGGTCCTTTGCTGAGGGTGGTTCCAGATCTGGGCAGCCCGTTCAGCCGACGGCGTCCCGCGACGGGTGCGGCCGTAACCTTCCCGCGTGGTCCTCTGGCAGGCCGCGCAAGGCCTCGGCACCGAACATGGGCTCGAACATCGCGGTGTAGTCGGGGCCGCGCCGCAGGTGCTGGCCGCCGTCGACGTTGATCACCTCTCCCGTGATCCAGCCCGACTCAGGGCCGGCCAGGAAACGGGCGGCCTCGGCGATATCCGCGGCCGCGCCGACCCGCGACAGCGGCATGCAGGCCAGGTAGTCGTCCAGTACCGGGCCAGGGTCGGCGATGCCCGCGACCAGTTCGGAGTCGACGATTCCTGGCCGGATGCCGTTGACCCGGATGCCGATTCCGCCCAGTTCGTCCGCGGCCAGCGCCACCATGTGGTCGACCGCGGCATTGGCCGGGCCGTACGCGCCGAACCAGCGGTGGATGGTGGTGGCGGCAATGGAGGAGATCGCCACGAAAGAGCCCCCGCCCACCCGGGCCATCTCCTGCGCGGCGTACTTGAGGGTCAGCATGGCGCCGGTCGCGGTGAGGTCCAGGGTGGCCCGCCAGCCGGCCGTGTTGAGCTGGGAGACCGGCCCGATCGAGGCGGAGCCTCCCGCGCTGGCTATCACGATGCGCAACGGCCCGTTGGCAGCGGCGTCGGCCACCGCCCCGGCGATCTCGTCCTCATCGGTGACGTCAGCGATCAGGTAATGCAGCCCGTAGGTCTCGGCGGACAGCCTGATGCGCTGCTCGGACTCTCCGCAGATCGTCACGGTAGCGCCGTCCGCGGCCAGCCGCCGCGCACAGGCCAGCCCGATTCCGCTCTCGCCGCCGGTCACCAGGGCAGCCGTGTCAGCGAGCGATTGACCTTCGCTGGATAAGGCCATGACTGCCTCCCTCTAGCGAGGTTACCCTCGGGTAGCATAGAGCCAGCCTGGAGCCAGGTGTCAAGAGTCACCCAGACGGCGCCGCAGGCCGTATCTGTCTGCCCGGTGAGCGCTGTTGTTGTAGCGGGGGCAAGTTGGGCAGGACCGCGGCTACCGTGGAGTCGTGCCACGCCGCGGCGCCCAGCACAGCGCGCAGCACCTCGGGCAGCAAGGTTTCCAGCTCCTCCCGCGTCGGTTCGCCCTGGCGCAGCCACTCGCGGCCCATGATCTCGACCATGGCGATCCAGCCGCGCAGCACAGACTGGAGCACGGCCGAGTCCCGGGGGGGTTTGAGGCCGATAAGCACCAGAGCCAGCACATGGTCGCGGATCTCATCCAGGACCTGGCGGTCCTCCCCACCGGTCAGTGACCCGTGGCGGAGCAGGGCGGTGAGACCGATCGGGTTGGCCTGGATGTGGTCGAAGAAGGCGGCCAGCCCGGCGCTCAGCCAGTTGTCCAGGTCCGCCGATGCCGCGTCGTAGATGGCCGCCACCACGTCGTCGCCCGTTTGCCGCAGGGCGGTAATGAACAGCCCGGCCTTGCCCCCGTAGTAGTGGTAGACCAGCGGCCGCGACATCCCGGCGTCGGCGGCTATGTCATCCACCGACACCTCGTCGTAGGGATGGGCGTTGAACAGCTTCAGCGCCGAGTTGATCAGCGCCTGCCGCCGGTTGTCGGGCGCCAGCCTGCGCCGCGCCGGGCGCGCCGGGCGTGCGCCGTCCTGGCCTGAACTCACCGGATCACCGTAGACCGTTGCCGCTGCGATGCGCGCCGCGCGCGGTGTGGCACCGGGTCGACGCGGCCATCAGCTGCGCCGGGCCTGGACGAGCAGGATGCTGGCCATGGACGGCCAGTGACAGAGTGCGCGATCCAGTGGCTTGAGCGGCCGCGGAACGTCGTGGTACGGGGCGCCCAGCACCCGCTCGCAGACGAAGCCGCGGGCGGTGAGGAACTCCACCAGTGCCCGCCGGGTAAACAGGCGGAGGTGGCCGACGACCTGATGACCTGGCCGGCCATAGATGCCGCGCAGGCTTACTTCGGAGAACAAGGGCTGGATGCCCAGGCCGACCAGGCCCCGGTTGAACCACGCCGCCAGGTTGGGCGTCGACAGCAGCAGAATGCCGTCCGGGCGCAGAATCCGGCGGGCCTCCTCGACGGCGGCATCCGTGTCGACGAGGTGCTCGATCAGTTCACTCATGATCACAACGTCGGCGCTCGCGTCGGGGAGCGGCAGGCCTGACGCATCGACACCGCCCTGGATCACCAGCAGCCCCCGGGCGCGCGCCTGGACCAGCGCCATCGCCGACCAGTCGACGCCGATGACGGTATTACCCGGATCCAGCTGCTGGACCAGGTCAGTGGCGGTGCCTTCGCCGCAGCCGACGTCCACGATCCGCTGTGGGCCGCTCCGCCCGGCCAGCACCGCGGCGATCATCCGGGCCTGCCGGCGCGCCCGGTCTGGTCCCGAGCTGACCGTCGTGCCGGCGTGTTCATAGAAGGCGTGCAGCCGGCCGGTGCGAGGCGGATTCGGCGCCTGGCTTGACGGGGACGCTGTCATCGCGGCCACCCCGGGCTTGGCCGGCCATCAGCTGGCTGCTCGCCGATGACCTCGTCAATGACGGCCGAGAAATGCTGCACCGCCGTCGACCATCTGAGCTGAGAGGCACGGCGCCGGGCGGCTTCGCCCATGGCGGCCCGGCGCCGCTGGTCCAGGGCGAGCGCCGCCCACGCCGAGGCGAATTCCGCCTCGGTGCGGGCGAGCAGGCCGGTCTGCCCGTGCTCGACAGAATCCCGCAGGCCTGGCACGTCGAATCCGACCGCCGGGGTCCCGCGCAGCGCGGCCTCGGTGACCACGATGCCCCAGCCTTCGACCAGCGCGGGATGTACCAGCAACCACGCCGCCCCCAGCAGGCGGTGCTTTTCCGCTTCGCTGACCCGCCCGGTGAAGGTCACCCCCGGCCCGGCCAGTGCCTCCAGACGACCGCGCTCAGGTCCCTCCCCCGCGATGACCAGCCGTCCGCCGACCACCGGCCGTACCCGGTCCCACAACCGGAGCAGCAGGTCGATGCGCTTGTACTCAGCGAGCCGGCCGAGGGCCAGGAACAGTGGCTCGGCAGACCGCGGGGGCGGCGGGCCGGCCGGCGCGACACCGTTGTGCAGCAGGCGGATACGGGTGCGGTCCACGCCCAGTGACTGCAGTTCATGCGCGGTCGACGCGGAGACCGTCAGCACCAGGCTGCGGCGGTGCGCCCAGGGCATGACCCGTTGCTCCATGAACCGGCCTATCGTGCACAGCGGCGGGGGGAACCGTAACGGCCACAGGTCGGTGTGCACATGGTTGACCATGCAGACCACCGGCTTGCTGGACCACAGCGGCGCCAGGAACGGCATGCCGTTGCACACCTCGACCAGCACGTCGCAGTCGCGCAGGCGCCGCGCGTAGGCGAACGGGGCCCGCACGAACTGGGTGTACGGGCCGCCACTGCGCACGACGTCATAGGCGTGCGCGGCCGTGGGGCCGCCGCACAGCAGGGTGACCTGGTCACCGCGCGCGGTGAGCCCCGCCGCGAGCTGGTCCACCAGCAGTTCCGACCCGCCCGCTTGCGGGCTGGCGATGTCCCGCCACGCCACGATCACCACGCGGCGCGCTGCCCCTCGCTCCCCCTCGCGATGGCGGGGCTGCCGGGCGGGGGAAAGCAGGGTCCGGTCGAACTCCATGCTGACTCCTCCTCGCGGACCGGGCCAACTGCCAGCGCCGTCATTGTCCACGCGGAATTGATTGAGTGTCAATAAGGCGGGGGTGGCGGCTCGGATGCGCGCCGTGCTCGCAGCGGTTTGAGTTAAATATCCGATTCGGGCATCTTGTTATCTGACCCTTATTGACGAACCGTCAAACCGTGACCTACCGTCCGGTAGCAACGGCATCGTAACTCCACCCGCCGGGCCGGGCAGGCGGAGCCCGCCGGATGGAGTTCCGCCGGATGGAGTTCCGCCGGAGGAACGGGCACTCCACCGGTCCGGTACAGGGTGCTCTGGGCCAGGAAGGCGCCCTGGGCCGCGTCAAGGAGGACAGCATGCCTACCGATGCGCTCCGGTCCGCCGCGTCCGGGACAACGCCGCCGTCACGTCCGGCGGCGCCGTTCCGTCTGCTGGCCGCGTTCGCCCGGGAGCAGGCTGACCCGGAAAGCTTCTACACCCTGCTGGCGCGGGACTCGGTGGCCCTGGTGGAACGGCACATGAACCTGGACGGGCGCCTGGTGGTGGACGTGGGTGGCGGCGCGGGGTACTTCGCCGCGGCCTTCCGCGAGCGCGGCGCCCAGTGCCTGCTGGTCGAGCCGGACTCCGCCGAGCTGTACAGCCACGGCGTACCTGGCCGCGCCAGCGTGATCGGGGACGGCTACTGGCTACCGCTGGCCGAAGCCAGCGTGGACGTGTGCTTTGCCTGCAACGTGCTCGAGCATGTGAAGGACCCGGCCGGGTTCATCGACGAGATGATCCGCGTTACCCGGCCCGGCGGGCTGGTGTACCTGTCCGCCACGGTATGGCTGTCACCGTGGGGGGGCCACGAGACTGCCCCATTCCATTACCTGGGCGGCGACTATGCGGCCCGGCGCTACCTCCGCCGCCACGGCAGGCCGCCCAAGAACCTGTTCGGGGAGACGATGTTCCCGCTCCGGGCCGGCCGTGTGCTGGCCCTGGTGCGCCGCCGCCCCGATGTCGCCGTGGTCGAGGAGCGGCCCCGCTACTACCCGCGCTGGTGCCGGTTCCTGATCTACCTGCCCGGGCTGCGCGAACTGCTGACGTGGAATCTCCTGGTCATTCTGCGGCGGCAGGCGTGACGACCCTGCGGGTCCCGCTGGAGGAGATCTTCAAGGATCGGCCGGGCTCCGCGGATGGCGGGCGCAGGCCGCCGCAGCGCCTGCGCCGGGGCTGGGGCGACGCCGCGGAGCGGGCCGGCCGGCGCTGGGCGGTGCTGGTGTGGGTGCTGGCCCTGGCCGCGCTGATCGTGGCCGACCCCGGGCGGATGACATTCGACACCAAGCTGGGCGTGGACATCGACCCGGTGGGTTTCTACCGGCTGCTCTGGCACCTATGGAATCCGCTGGAGTGGTTCGGCGCCCTGCAGGACCAGTACATCGGTTACGCCTGGCCGATGGGTGTCTACTACCTGATCGCACACCTGCTGCACGTGCCGGTGTGGCTGGCCGAGCGGCTGTGGATGTCGCTCCTGATCGCGACGGCGTTCTGGGGCCTGGTCAGGCTGGCTGAGGCCCTGGGCATCGGATCGCGGCCGGCCCGGCTGCTGGCCGGCGCCGCGTTCGCACTGTGGCCGACCTTCACCATCCTGATCGGCTCGAGTTCGGCCGGGGTGCTGCCGGGCGTGCTGGCGCCGTGGGCCGTGCTGCCGCTGGCCCGCTCCGGCTCAGCCCGGACGGCGGCGGCCCGCTCGGGGCTGATCGTGGCGTGCATGGGCGGGGTCAACGCGGCCTCCACCCTGGCCGCCCTGGTGCCGGCCGGCCTGTACATCCTGACCCGGCCGGGACGGCGGCGGTGGCCGCTGGCCGCCTGGTGGGCCGCGGCGGTCCTGCTGGCCACGTCGTGGTGGCTCGGGCCACTGCTGTACCAGGGGCGGTACGGCTTCAACTTCCTGCCCTACATCGAGCAGGCCGCCACCACCACCCAGACCATGTCGGCGGCGGCAGCACTGCGCGGCAGCGGCAACTGGGTCGCTTACCTGAATTTCGGTCAGCCGTGGCTGACCGCCGGCTCGGTGCTGGTGGGGTCGGCATGGGCCGTGACGGCCGGCGCCGTGGCCGCCGCCACCGGCCTGGCCGGGCTGGCCCGCGCGGACCTGCCTGAAGCGGGATGGCTGCGCGCTGTCACGGCCGTAGCCGCCCTGTGGGCGCTGACCGGCTACAGCGGACCGCTGGGCGGCCCACTGCACCGGCAGGTCGGGGCGTTGCTGGACGGGCCGTTGTCACCGCTGCGCAACGTGTACAAGATCGAGCCTGCGCTGGCCCTGGTGCTGGCGCTGGGCATCGCGCACGTGCTGTCCCGCGGTGTGTGGCCGCTGCCAGCCGCGCGTCGGGTCACCTGCCTGGCCGCGGTGGTGGTCCTGGCGGGCCTGGCGCTGCCCTACCTGAACGGGAAGGTGCTGCAGCCCGGATCCTTCAGCCAGGTACCCAGCTACTGGCAGCGGACGGCCAGCTGGCTGGCCGCCCATCACGGGACCGAAACCACGCTGGTGGTACCGGCCGACTCCCACGGCATCTACACCTGGGGGCAGCCGATCGACGAACCGCTGGAACCGCTGGCCCATTCACCGTGGGTGCAGCGCAACCTGGTGCCGTTCAGCGGCGGCGGGGTCAGCGACCTGCTGACTGGCGCCGAGCAGGCCATCGAGTCAGGCACGGCCGCACCGGGCCTGGCCGGGTACCTGGCCCGGGCGGGCATCCGGTACGTGCTGGTCCGCAACGACCTGGATCCCGCCCAGCTCGGCTACACCCCGCCGACGGTGGTGCACGCCGCGCTGCGGGAGTCCGGGTTCACCCGGGTCGCCGCTTTCGGCCCGCTGACGCCCACCGGCCCGGTCGGCCAGGGCACCGCCCTTCAGGTTGAGGCGATCGAGCCGGAGTACCCGCCGGTCGAGGTCTTCCAGGCCGCCAATCCGGCCGACCGGCCGGCCGGCCCGGCGGCCGTCTTGCCCGCGGCCTCGACCACGCTGGTCGACGGCGGTCCCGCCGCGCTGCTGCAACTGGCCGCCCAGGGCATGCTGGGCCGCCAGCCCGCCGTCCTGGCGGGCCAGTATTCCAGCGCCGATCCGCGGGCCGTCCGCCAAGAGGTGACCGACGGGCTCCGCCGCGCCGACACGGCCTTCGGCCTGCCCAATAACAACACCTCCTACCCGTACACCGCGGCCGGCACCATCCCGCCGGATGACCCCCAGGGCGCGGGCGGCCAGCCACCCCGGCAGCTGCTGCCCGCTGGCACGGCCGGCCACCAGACCGTCGCCGTGCTCACCGGCGCGGCCAGCGTCACGGCCTCCTCGGCCGGCTCCTGGCTGTGGGAGGTACCGCAGGGTGACCCGGTCAACGCGTTCGACGGCACCACGTCCACGGCCTGGACGGAGGCGAGCGCCGGGAGCGCCGACGGGCAGTGGATCCAGATCAATTTCAGCCACCCGCGGCAGCTATCTGGGCCAGTGACGGTACGCCTGCTCGATGACATCCCGCGGCCGGTGGCCACCCGCCTGGTCGTGACCACGGGTGCGGGCCGGGCCGGCACCGCGACCCGGGTGGCGGGCACACCTCAGCCGCTGCACGTCCCGCCCGGCACCACGAACTGGCTGCGGATCACCATCGCCGCCACCCGCGGCGGCACGGCCGGTGGGCCCGGCGCGGGCATCAGCGAGGTCACCATCCCCGGCGTGCGCGTCACCCGTTTCCTGCAGCCCGCCCAGGACCCGGCCGGCCCGGCACCGTCCTTCAGCTTCCACCGCCAGACGGCCACGTCGCTCGGCCTGCCCGGCGCGCCCCCGGAGCCGGCCCTCGACCGGACCTTCACCACCCCGGCCGCCCAGCGCTTCGACGTGTCCGCGACCGTGACCGCGGTGCCCGGCGCGGCGCTCAACACGGTCCTGGGCCGGCTGGGCTCGGCCCGCCCCGCCCAGCTGCGCATCACGGCCAGCTCCACCTTCGGTGCGCTGCCCGCGGTGCGCCCGCAGAACCTGCTGGCCGGCGCGGCCGGCACCGGCTGGGTCGCGGACGGCCCCCGCGCCACCCTTCACCTGCGGTGGCCGGGGCAGCGCACGATCGGGGAGATCGACCTCACCGAGTCGACCGTGGGAATCGCCGCCGAACCGACCCGCGTGCTGATCACCAGCCCCGGCGGAACCCGTGACGTGCCGGTCCCGCAGAGCGGTGTGCTGCGCTTCCCGCCGCTGATCACTAACCAGCTGGACATCAGCTTTCCCGGCGTCATGCCCAGCACCGCTGACAACCCGCTGGTCGGCCGGGCCCAGCAGCTGCCGGTCGGCCTGGCCGGGCTCAGCATTCCCGCGCTGGCCGGGCTGAGCACCGGCCTGCCCGCTCCGGCCGCCCGGTTCAGCCTCGGCTGCGGGCAGGGCCCTCCGGTGACCGTGGACGGCCACACGTATCCCACCTCGGTGTCCGGCACCGTGCTCGACCTGATCAGATTCACCCCTCTCCCCCTGCACCTGTGCCAGAACGGGGCGGCGCTGACGCTGCCCGCCGGGCGGCACTGGCTGACCTCGCCGGGGACCGGCGTGCCGCTGGCCGTCACCGATCTCAGCCTGGCCGCGGCCACCGGGCCGGCCACCGCCGCCACGTCAGGCGCCACCGCGGCCGCCCGTACCCTCCGGATCGGGTCATGGGGGCCGGAGTACCGCACCGCGGCGATCGGCGCCGGCGCTCAGTCATACCTGGAGGTTCACCAGGCCGCCAACCCGGGCTGGACGGCCACGCTGAACGGACGCCGGCTCGCGCCGGTGACCCTGGACGGCTGGCAGCAGGCCTTCGTGGTGCCGGCCGGCGCCGGGGGCCACGTCGTGATGAGTTTCACCCCGGCCAGCGGATACCACTGGGTACTAGGCGGATCCGTGCTGGCGGTCTGCCTGCTGATCGCG
>DATCUG010000726.1:0-3149 GCA_036567525.1 Streptosporangiaceae bacterium
CGCGGGTGTCCGAGCTGGCCGGCCGGGGCCCGTCCGGCGAGGAACTGATCGACCTGTGCCTGACCGAGCTGGCCGCGTTCACCGGCCCGGACGCCGAGCAGGAGGACGACATCACGCTGGTCTGCCTGCAGCGCTCGCTGCACGCCGGGTACGCGGAGGAAGGGCAATGACCTCGGTGGCGCAGCCGGCGGGCCGGCGGCTGGCCGCGTTCGCGGTGGCCAGTGAGCCGGGCAATGAGCGGGTCGCGCTGGCCCGGGTGGCCGAGGCGGTGGCCGGCTGCGGGCTGACCGGGGCCCGGCTGGAGCGGCTCAAGACCGCGGTGGCCGAGGCCACCATGAACGCCATCGAGCACGGCAACCGCAACCAGCCGGACATCCCGGTGGACGTCGAGGTCACCCAGGACGGCGCGGACATCATCGTGGCCATCACCGACCGCGGCGGCGAGCACGCCCCGTCCGGGCCGGCCGCTGCCCCTGACCTCGAGCTGAAGCTGGCCGGCCAGCAGCCGCCCCGGGGCTGGGGGCTGTTCCTGATCCGCAACATGGTCGACGACATGCAGGTCAGCACCGACGGCCGGTGGCACACCATCCAGCTCACCATGCGGACCGGCGCGGGCGCACCGGTAGCCGACTTGCCGGGAGGCGGTCATGAAGAGGATTTGTGAGGCGGCCGTGCACGCGGTGGACGGCACCGCGGTCATCGAGCTCACCGGGGAAGTGGACGGCAGCGCCGCGGCGGTGCTCACCGGCGCCTACCAGCAGGCGGTCGCGGACGGCACAGCGCAGACCGTGGTGCTCGACTTCGCCCGGGTGGACTACATCAACTCGACCGGGATCGCGCTCATCGTCAGCGTGCTGGCCCAGGCCCGGGCGCAGCGCCGCACAGTGGTGGCCAGCGGCCTGTCCGAGCACTACCGGGAGATCTTCGACATCACCCGGCTGTCCGACTTCATCGAGGTTTTCGGCGACCTCGACGCAGCGCTACAGACGCACAGTCACTAAAGGTCATAAAGGGTCACTAAGGGAGGGGTAGTGATGGACGGACCGGTGGTCACCATGCAAGTCAGGCGGGTGGCGGACGCGGTAGCGGTGGTGGACATCAAGGGCGAGGTCACCGCGCTCTGTGAGCCGGTGCTGATGTCGGCCTACGAGGAGGCGAGCGGGCCCGGCACCAGCCGGCTGGTGCTCAATTTCGCCGGGCTGGAGTACATGAACAGCGGCGGGATCGGGATGCTGGTCACCCTGCTGGTGCGGGCTAACCGGCAGCGGCAGCAGCTGGCCGCGTACGGGCTGAGCGAGCACTACCGGGAGATTTTCGAGCTCACCCGGCTGGACGAGGCGATCACGATTTACGACGACGAGGCCTCGGCGCTGGCCGTGGCGGGCAGCTAGGGGGCTGGCATGACTGAGGCAGTGGGCCCGGAGCGGGCCATCCCGGCGGACCAGATCGAGCTGAGCGTGCGCGAGGCAGCCGCCGCGGTGACCGCCGGGGATGCCGTCCCTAAGGACTTTGGCCGGTGGGCGGCCAAGGTGGACCGGCTGGCGGTGCAGCAGCGGGACGGAGTGCGCGGCACCAACGTGGCCGGGCGGCGGCTGACCGGCCCGGTGCAGGGGTTCGGCAAGATGTGGCAGAAGACCTACCGGCTGGCGCTGCCCGGGGACATCACCCCGCAGCAGGTCATCGCCACCTGGAAGGCGCACTTCCCCGAGTTCTGGCCGGCCGGCAACCGGTTCGCCGGCGCGCTGACCGGGATCAGCCCGGGCGACGTGGCCCTGCTCGATCTGGCCATCGGCGGCGGGGTGAAGCTGTCCACCGGCGTGTTCGTGCTGTACGCGGACGACGAGTCGTTCACCCTGATGACCCCGCAGGGGCACATGTTCGCCGGCTGGATCACGTTCTCGGCGGAACGCGACGCGGCGGGCACGGCCGTCCAGGCGCAGGTGCTGATGCGGGCCAACGACCCGCTCTACGAGCTGGCCATGACGTTCGGCGGGCACCGCAAGGAAGACGTGTTCTGGGCGCAGACGCTGGCCGCGCTCGGCACCCGGCTGGGGGCCGGCCCGGACGCTGGCTCCGCCAGCACGGGGGTGACCACCCGCACCGTGTGCGTGGACAGCAAGCGGCAGTGGCACCACGCGGGCAACATCTGGCACAACTCGATGATCCGGAGCCTGCTCCAGACGGTGGCGGCGCCCGTCACCGCGCTGCGCCGCCGCGCGCGGCGCACCAGCTAACCGGTCGCGAGGGGGGACGACCGGTGGCTGGTGACGCCGACGCGGTAGTGGTGGGCAGCGGCCCGAACGGGCTGGCCGCCGCGGTCACCCTGGCCGCGGCGGGGCTGCGGGTGCAGGTGATCGAGGGCGCGGCCACGATCGGCGGCGGCTGCCGCACCGAGCAGCTGACCCTGCCCGGGTTCTGGCACGACGTGTGCTCGGCGGCGCATCCGCTGGCCGTGGCGTCGCCGTTCTTCCAGCGCTTCGGGCTGGCCGAACGCGGGGTCAGGTTGGCCGCACCGGAGGTGGTCATCGCGCACCCGCTGGACGGCGGCCGGGCCGCGGTGGTCACCCGGCCGGTGCCGGGCACGGCCGCCGGGCTGGGCGCCGACGCGGCCGCCTACCAGCGGCTGCTCGGGCCACTGGCCCGCGACTACGCGGCCCTGAGCGAGCTGCTGCTGGCCCCGATCCGCCGCCCGCCGGCCCGGCTGCCCGCGGGGACGGTGGCGTTCGGCCTGCGGGGACTGCGCTCGGCGGCCGGCCTGGCGCACCGGTTCCGCACCGAGGAGGCCCGCGCGCTGCTGGCCGGGGTGGCCGCGCACGGCATGCTGCCGCTGGGCCAGCCGCCGACCGGCGCGGTCGGGCTGATGCTGCTCGCGCTGGCCCACGGCGTCGGCTGGCCGGTGGCCGAAGGCGGCAGCGCCCGGATCACCGGCGCCCTGGCCGCCGCGCTGACCGGGGCGGGCGGCCACATCGAGACCGGCCGCTGGGTGCGCTCGCTGGCCGAACTGCCCCAGGCCCGGGCCGTGCTGCTGGACGTCACGCCGCGGTCCCTGCTCGCCCTGGCCGGTGACCGGCTGCCCGCGGGCTACCGGAACGCGCTGGGCCGGTTCCGGTACGGCGCCGGGGTGTGCAAGGCCGACTTCGCGCTGGCCG
>DATCUG010000727.1:0-3385 GCA_036567525.1 Streptosporangiaceae bacterium
CCGGACGCGGCCGCGGCCAGCAGGCCAGCCAGCGGGGTGGCCAGCCGGTCCAGGATGACCTGGGTCTCCGGGTCGCCGAAACGGGCGTTGAACTCGACCACCCGGACGCCCGCCGCGGTCAGGGCCAGCCCGGCGTAGAGCAGGCCGCGGTACGGCGTGCTGCGGCGGCGCAGCTCGTCCACGGCCGGCTGCAGCACGCTGGCCAGCACCTCGTCGGCCAGCCCGGGCGGGGCCCACGGCAGCGGGGTATAGGCGCCCATCCCGCCGGTGTTCGGGCCCTGGTCACCATCGCCGGCCCGCTTGAAGTCCTGCGCGGCCAGCAGCGGCACCGCGGTGACCCCGTCGGCCAGCGCGAACAGCGACACTTCCGGGCCGTCCAGGAACTCCTCGATGACCACCGTGCCGCAGGCCCCGGCGTGCGCCGCGGCCGCGGCCCGGTCCTCGGTGACCAGCACCCCCTTGCCCGCGGCCAGGCCGTCCGCCTTGACCACGTAGGGCGGGCCGAACTCGTCCAGCGCGGCGGCCGCTTCGGCCGGGCTGGCACAGGTGCGCGCCTGGGCGGTCGGGATGCCGGCCGCCTGCATGATCCGCTTGGCGAACGACTTCGAGCCCTCGATGGCCGCGGCCCGGCGGCTCGGCCCGAAGCAGGCGATGCCGGACGCGCGCAGCCCGTCCGCCACCCCGGCCACCAGCGGCGCCTCCGGGCCGATCACCACCAGGTCGGCCCGGGTCGCCCGGGCCAGGCCGGCCACCTGCTGGGCGTCGGTGATGTCCACCGGGTGCAGCCGGGCCAGCGCGGCCATGCCGGGGTTGCCCGGCGCCGCGTCCAGGCCGGTCACATCGGGGTCGGCGGCCAGGGCCCGGGCGAGCGCGTGCTCGCGGCCACCGGAGCCGAGCAGGAGGACTCGCACCCGGCGAGCCTACCGGCCGGCCGAGGTCAGCAGCGGGGCCCAGCCGCCCGCTCGGCAACCGGGGTCAGCCGCCGGGGTGAGGCGCCGGGTCAGGCACCGGTTCAGCAGGAGCGGGGTCAGACGCCGGGTCAGGCGCCTGGGTCAGCAGGGGCGGGCTGGGTGGATGCTGTGCCGCTCCTGGCCGCCGCCGTGAGTCACCAGCACGTGCCGGAACCGGCCGGGCGCCTGGGCCAGCCAGAACACGCCGCCCACCGCGACCGGCTCGGCCGGGCAGGCCGCCGCGCGGAACCGCCCGGTGCGGAACTGCACCAGCAGGCCCCGGCCGGCCGCCGGGAGGATGCCCCACGCGGCCGCGCAACGCCGGCCCGCCCAGGTCGCCATACCTGCGCCGCGGACGATCCGCTGCGATGACGGCCAGTCGCCGGGCAGCACCAGCACGTCCACCAGCATGTCGTCCGCGTAGATCTCCAGGGCCGGGCGGCCCGCTGGGCCGGCCGCCCGGCGCACCGCCCATGGACGGCCGGGCAGTTGCTCGAGACTGGGCTGGGGATCGGCGGTGACCAGGGTGGTCAGCATCGGGCTGTCCTCCGGTGCCGGGGGTGGCGGGCTCAGTTCCCAGCCTGCCTGGCGGTCGCGCGGAGGTCAGTAGCCCGGGTTACCGGGTTCGGGGTGGTGCCAGCACCCGGTGCGGCCGGGTACTGGCACCCGGCTCGGCCGGTTGGCCCAGTTCAGACGAGCGGGCGCAGCTGCAGGGTCTGGTCCCGGCGCGGGCCGGTGCCGACCGCGGCCACCGGCGCGCCGATCATGTCCTCCAGCGCCCGCACGTAGCGCTGCGCGGCCGGCGGCAGGTCGCCGAACTCCCGCGCCGTGGAGATGTCCTCCCACCAGCCGTCCAGGTACTCGTAGATGGGCGTGGCGTGGTGGAACTCGGTCTGCGTCATCGGGATCTCGTCGTGCCTGGTCCCGCCGACGTCGTAGGCCACGCAGACCGGCACCTTCTCCAGCCCGGACAGCACGTCCAGCTTGGTGATGAAGAAGTCGGTGATCCCGTTGACCCGGGTCGAGTACCGGGCGATCACCGTGTCCACCCAGCCGGTGCGCCGCGGCCGCCCGGTCGTCACCCCGTACTCGCCGCCCGCCTTGCGCAGCCACTCACCCTGCTCGGAGAGCAGCTCGGTGGGGAACGGCCCGGCCCCGACCCGGGTGGTGTACGCCTTGAGGATCCCGATCACCTTGGTGATCCGGGTCGGCCCGATGCCGGCGCCCGCGCAGGCGCCGCCGGTGGTCGGGGAGCTCGACGTGACGAACGGGTAGGTGCCGTGGTCCACGTCGAGCAGGGTGGCCTGGGCGCCCTCCAGCAGCACCGTCTTGTCCTGGTCCAGCGCCTGGTTGAGCACCAGCCCGGTGTCGGCCACATAGGGCCGGATCTGCTCGGCGTAGCCCAGGTACTCCTTGGCGATCGCGTCCGCTTCGATGCCGCGCCGGTTGTACACCTTGGTCAGCAACTGGTTGCGCTCGCGCAGCACGAGTTCCAGCTTCTGGCTCAGGATGCCCGGGTCGAGCAGGTCCTGGACCCGGATCCCGGTCCGGGCCACCTTGTCCGCGTAGGTCGGCCCGATGCCCCGCCCGGTGGTGCCGATCCGGGCGCTGCCCAGGTAACGTTCGGTGACCTTATCCAGCGCCCGGTGGTAGGGCATGATCAGGTGCGCGTTGGCCGAGATGAGCAGCCGCTCGCAGGACACGCCGCGCTCGCGGAGCCCGTCGATCTCGTGCAGCAGCACCTCGGGGTCGATCACCACCCCGTTGCCGATGACCGGCGTGACCTCGGGGGACAGCACGCCGGACGGCAGCAGGTGCAGCGCGTAGCTGTCGTCCCCGATGACGACGGTGTGCCCGGCGTTGTTCCCGCCCTGGTAGCGGACCACGTAGTGGACCCGGTCCCCGAGCAGGTCAGTCGCCTTGCCCTTGCCCTCGTCACCCCACTGCGCGCCTACGAGCACAATGGCCGGCATCCGACCAGCCCCTTCCAGGCTTCGCCCTGCCTGCCGTGTTGAGGTTACTCCACGCTACGGGCCACTTTGTTACGCCCCCGGGCTGGCCGTTACCGGCCGGTGCCGGAGAGCGTGGCGGCGGCGGTGGCGCTGCTCTCGGCGAGGAAGGTCTGGCAGCGCTCCTCCTCGTCGGTCTCGCCGATCGCCCCGGCGGCCCGGCTCAGCGCGTGCAGCGAGCGGAGGAAGCCCTGGTTCGGCTCGTGCTCCCAGGGGACCGGGCCGTGCCCCCGCCACCCGGACCTTCTGAGCTGGTCCAGGCCGCGGTGATACCCGGTCCGGGCGAACGCGTAGCCGGTCACCCAGTCGCCCTGATCCAGCGCCCGCTCGGCCAGCGCCGCCCAGGCGGCCAGGCTGGCCGGGTGCGCCGCCGCCACCGCCGCCGGATCCGCCCCGTTGGCCAGTTCCGCCGCCGCGGGATCCGCC
>DATCUG010000728.1:0-3937 GCA_036567525.1 Streptosporangiaceae bacterium
CGATCCGCTGCGCCCCACCCGCAGACCCCGCACCACCCGCAGCGCCTGCAGACCCGGCGGCGCACGCAGGCGGCCAGATCCAGCCCGGCCCTGACGACGCCCGCGGGTCGGCCAGCACCAGCACCACGTTCGGGTCGGCCCAGTCACGGCCGGCCGCCTCGGCCAGTGAGCACGCGGTGATCCGCTCGTCCGGCGAGCCGAGCCGCTCGGCCACCACCAGCCGCCGCGGCCACCCTTCGAGCGCCGCCCCCAGCTCGGCTGGGCCGCAGCCGGGCCCGGTCAGCACGGCCACCTTGGGGTGCGCGCGGCACACGTTGATGGCCCGCCGCGCGTCACGGCCGTGCGCGCTGACCACCTGGGCGTCGTCCCAGGGCAGCCCGGCCCGGGCGAAGGCCAGCGCGACCGAGGACACCGCAGGCCAGACCACGCAGTCCAGGCCACGCTCGCGCAGGCAGCGCAGGATGCCGAAAAAGCCCGGGTCGCCCGAGGCCAGCACGACCGCGTCACCAGCGTGGCCGGCCAGCGCGGCCACGGCCGGCGCCACCGGTCCCAGTTCCACAGTGCGGGTGCCGGGGGCGACACCAACCGCAGCCAGCTGCCGCCGGCCGCCGACGACCAGGGTGGCGGCGGCCACCGCGGCAGCCGCGTCCGGACCGAGCGGCGAGCCGTCCAGGCCGATGACGGTGATCACGCCTGGCTCACCCACTCCGGCCGGCTGGCCGCCACCACCGTGGTGCCGCGGAAGTCGACCATGGCCACCTCGGCATCCAGCTGGCCCTGGCCAGCCCGCAGCAGCACCGTGCGCACCCGCAGGCACAGCTCATCACCGGCGGCCCGGAGCAGACCGGCCTGATCCCACAGCTCGTACGCATGCCGGCCCGTGTTGGCCGCGGCCACGTCCCCGGCCAGGGTGTCGTCCCCGCCCGCGGCCCGGGTCACGTCGCCCAGCAGGCCAACGTCCACCTTGGACCGGGTGTAATGCGTCATCAGCACACCGGCGGCGAGCTTGGCCAGCTTGCCGACCATGCCGACGAAGACCACCCGGGTCACCCCCACGGCCAGCGCACGGCGCAACGCCGCCCCGGTGAAGTCGCCGACCTCCACGAAGCACACCTCGGGCAGGCCGGGCAGCAGCGCCATCGCGCCGCGTTCGGTCCGGCCGCCGGTGCACAACACGACCGTGCTCTCCCCCTGTGCGGCCAGCACCGACACCGCCTGTTCCACGCTGGCCCGCCAGGACGCGGTGGAGAACGGCCGGACGATGCCGGTGGTGCCCAGGATGGAGATGCCGCCGAGGATGCCCAGCCGCGCGTTCGTGGTCTTGCGGGCCATCCGCTCGCCGTCCGGCACGGAGATCATCACCCGCACGCCAGCGGCGCCGAGATCGACGACCTCGCCCACCGCCTGCACGATCATGGCCCGCGGCGTGGCGGTGATAGCCGGTTCGCCCACGTCGATGCCGAGCCCCGGCTTGGTCACCACACCGACGCCGACGCCGCCTTCCAGCACCGCCCCGGGCTCGTCCCGCCACCGGACGTTCGCGGTCAGGTGGGCGCCGTGCGTCACATCCGGGTCGTCGCCCGCGTCCTTGACCACCACCGCGGTCGCCTGGGCCGGCTCGAACCGGCAGGAAAACACGTCGAAGCGCACCCGCCGCCCGCTGGGCAGCCCGACCTCGACCGAGTCCTGATCACGCTGGTCGCGCAGCGCGGTGGTGGCCGCCTTGGCCGCGGCGGACGCACACGTGCCGGTGGTCCAGCCGGTGCGCAACGCCCGCGGCCGGACCTTGGCCGTGCGCGGCAGGTCGGGTTCACGGAGCTCCGGTGGTTCAGCTCCTTGGCCAGTCACGACCGCGACTCCCGCAGCGCTCGCCGGGCGGCCGGTTCAGCGCGCCGGTAGCCGTGGAAGTGGCCCGGATGGTACAGATGCGAGCGCTGGCCGCGGGCGGCCAGCGCCGGTCCGACCAGGAACAGCGTGTGCTTCCACAGCTGGTTTGCTTTCACCGTCTCGGCCAGCGTGCCCACCGTGCACTCCAGCACCAGCTCGTCGGGCCAGGTGGCCCGGTACGCGATCAGCACCGGAGTGGCCGCGGCATAACCCCCGTCCAGCAGCTCAGCCTGCAACTGCCCGGAACGCGCCGCGGACAGGAACACCGCCATCGTCGCGCCGTGCGCCGCCAGCCTGGCCAGCTCCTCCCCGGCCGGCATCGGCGTCTTCCCCCCGCCCAGCCGGGTCAGGATCACCGACTGGGCCACCTCCGGCACGGTCAGCTCCCGCCCGGCCAGCGCGGACACCGCCGCGTACGCGCTCACCCCGGGCACCGTCTCGTGCGCCAGCCCCAGCTCGTCGCACAGTTCCCGCTGCTCCTGGACCGCGCTCCACAGCGCCGGGTCCCCGGAGTGGATCCGCGCCACCACCAGCCCCTCGGCCTCAGCCCGCACATACATTGGCCGAACGCCCTCAAGGGGCAACTCGGCCGAGTCCACGATCTCGGCCGCCGGGCGCGCGTGGGCCAGCACGTCCGGATGGACCAGACTGGACGCCCACAGCACGATGTCTGCGCTCGCGATGACCTGGGCGCCGCGCAGGGTGAGCAGGTCGGCCGCGCCGGGGCCGGCCCCAATGAACCACACTTTCCCGCCGGTCACAGCTTGCCTCCCCGGCGGATCCTGGTCCCTGGGATGAGCAGCGTGGACAGATACGGGGCCGGACCGTCCACCGCGGCGGCCGGGCGGATGTCCTGGCCGGGCAGGCCGAGGCTGGCCCCGTGTACCGCGCCGTCCAGCCGGCCGGCCGCGCGGACCGCGGCCATCACGTCGGGCAGATGCCGGCCACTCTTGTAGCCGACCACGGTGTCGTGCGTGGCCAGTGCCGCGCGAAACCGGTCCATCCCCGCGGTCAGCGGCAGCAGCGCCAGCGTCTCCCGGCCCTCGCACAGCACGGTTCCGCTGCGCGCGGCCAGGTCCTGCATGGCGGTGATGCCGGGCACGGTCTGCACGGTCAGGCCAGGCACCAGCGCGCGGGCACTCGCGGCCAGGTAGGTGAATGTGGAGTAGACGTTCGGGTCGCCGATGGTGGCGAACGCGACCAGTCCCGCGCCGGCGCTGAACGCGGCCGCCGTCGCGGCCGCGGCCACGTCCCAGGCGGCCTCGCGGCGGCCAGTGTCGCCGGCCGCGCTGAGGGCGAACACGACCCGGCGGATCCGGTCGTGACCGGCATGCGCGCGGACCGTCGCCTCGGCGCGTCCCTGCTCGCCGGTGTCCAGCACCGGCACCAGCACCAGGTCGGCTTCGCGCAGCACCCGGACCGCCTTGACCGTGACCAGTTCCGGATCGCCGGGCCCGACCCCGACTCCGACCAGCGTGGGGGCGGTCATGCCGCGGCCCTCACGATGCGGGCGGCCAGTTCCGGCCGGGCGGCCCAGTGCAGGTGCAGGTAGGAGGCGTGCACGCCGCGGTGCACGAAACCCTCGGGCTGGCCATCCAGCGTCCAGGCCGGCGACTCGCAGCTGGACGGCGAGACCGTGGTGCGGTGGAACTCGTGGCCGCGCACGGTCAGGCCGGCCGGGGCCAGCGCGGAGTCGGCCGCGGCGACCGCGTCCCGGTAGCCGAGGGTGAGGCGGCCGGTCATCTGCCCGGTGACCGGCAGCACGCCGCACAGCGGCCGGCCGTCCAACTCCTCGGCCAGGTAGAGCAACCCGGCACACTCCGCGATGACCGGGGCGCCGGACCGGGCCAGCCGGGCGACAGCATCGCGCAGCCGGGTGTTCGCGGACAGATCGCTGGCATGTTCCTCCGGGAAGCCCCCGCCGAGAACCAGCCCAGCGGTACCAGGCGGCAGTACCTCATCACGCAGCGGATCGACGGTAGCGACATCAGCACCAGCGGCGGCCAGCAGCTCGGTCGTCTCGGCGTAGCCGAACGTGAACGCAGCTCCG
>DATCUG010000729.1:0-7087 GCA_036567525.1 Streptosporangiaceae bacterium
CCAGGCCGACCAGCCGCATCAGCTCCCGGGCCCGGTCCCGGGCCGTGGCCTTCTTCCAGCCGATCAGCAACGGCACCGTGCCGATGTTGTCCTCGATCGTCCGGTGCGGGAACAGCCCGGCCTGCTGGATGACGTACCCGATGCCGCGGCGCAGCGTGGGCGGGTCGGACTGCTGGATGTCCCGGCCGTCGAGCAGGATCCGGCCGCTGGTCGGGTCGATCAGCCGGTTGATCATGCGCAGCGTGGTGGTCTTGCCGCACCCGCTGGGGCCGACCAGCACCATCGTCTGCCCGTCCGGGACCTCCAGGTTCAGGTCGTCCACGGCGACCGTGCCACCCGGGTACCGTTTTGTCACGCCCTCGAAGGTGATCACGACGTGGCCTTCCGGTCTGGCCCCCACCTGAGTCCCGGGGTCTGGCGCTGCTTATTACCCATGCCGCCGGAAGCCATACCCGGCGGCCGCAGCAAGATCAGCGTAACCGCGTTCGGCCAGTGCAGCCACGGCCCGGCGGCCAACCGTGTCCGAGACGAGACCAGCCATGAAGCCGGACGGCCCGGGCCGGCGAGGCGCCCCGGCCGTCGCCCTGGCCCTCGCCGCGGCCCCGGGAGCGGCCCTCGCCGCAGCCCTCGCCGCGGCTCCGGCCGCGGCTGGGTGTACGGGGAATAATGGTGCCGGACCGGAGGTTTGCTTCCGGACTGCGGGCAAGGATGCTCGGTACCTCGCCAGGTACCCCGCCAGCGGTGCGCCGACCAGCGCGCACCCGGACTCACTCTGGGAAATCCCACCATGTCGGTCGAGATTAGCGAACAGCACGAGGCGCACGGACACCAGCACAAGGACGTCTCCGGTGGCTGGCTCCGCCCGGCGGTCTTTGGCGCCATGGACGGCCTGGTCACCAACGTCTCGCTGATCGCTGGCGTGGGCGCCGGGGTGAACGCCTCGGGCGGCTCCCCGCACCTCATCGTGCTCACCGGGCTGGCCGGGCTGGCCGCGGGCGCGTTCTCCATGGCCACCGGGGAGTACGTCTCGGTCTCGTCGCAGAACGAGCTGGTCCAGGCCGAGGTGCGCAAGGAGCGCCACGAGCTGGAGCACAACGCGGAGTCGGAGCGGCGCGAGCTGGCCGCTACCTTCCGCAGGCAGGGCGTCCAGCCAGAACTGGCCGACAAGGTGGCGGAGCAGATCTCCGCGCACCCGGAGCAGGCGCTGGACGTGCACGTCCGCGAGGAGCTCGGGGTGGACCACCGGGAGCTGCCGTCGCCGTACACCGCGGCGGCCGCGTCGCTCGTCACGTTCGCCATCGGCGCGCTCATCCCGCTGCTGCCGTACCTGGTAGGGGTGAACAACCTGGCCGTGGCGCTGGGCCTGGCCGCGGTGGCCGCGTTCACCGGCGGCGGGCTGGTCGCCCGGCTCACCGACCGGCCGTTCCTGCGCGGCGCGGCGCGGCAGCTGGTGCTGGGCGCGGCCGCGGCCGGCATCACGTTCGCCATCGGCACCGCCGTCGGAACCGGCGTCTCGTAACGCCTACCAGGAATCCGCGCCGAACGCGTCATCCTCGTGCCCGCCCGGGCCGGAGGACAGCAGCTTGAGGTCGGACTCCACCATCATCGTGATCAGCTCGCTGAACCCGGTCTTCGGTTTCCAGCCGAGCTGCTGGGCGGCCTTGGCCGGGTCGGCGCACAGCTGGTCCACCTCGGCGGGCCGGACGAACGCGGCGTCCACCGTGACGTGCTCCCGCCAGTCCAGGCCGGCCATGCTGAACGCAAGCTCGACCAGTTCCTCGACGCTGTGCGTGATCCCGGTGCCGACCACGTAGTCTTCCGGCTCGTCCTGGGTCAGCATCAGGTGCATGGCCCGGACGTAGTCGCCGGCGTAGCCCCAGTCCCGGCGGGCCCACAGGGTGCCCAGCCGGAGCTGCCGCTCGTGGCCGAGCTTGACCCGGGCCACCCCCAGGGACACCTTGCGGCTGACGAACTCCGCGCCGCGGCGCGGCGACTCGTGATTGAACAGGATCCCGGACACCGCGTACATGCCGTACGACTCGCGGTAGTTCTGGGTCAGGAAGTGCCCGTACGCCTTGGCCACCCCGTACGGGCTGCGCGGGTGGAACGGGGTCTGCTCGTTCTGCGGTGACTCCCGCACCTTGCCGAACATCTCCGACGAGGACGCCTGGTAGAAGCGGATCTGCGAGCCGCGCGGGGTGCGCGAGGCGCTGATCCCGCTGCACACCCGGATGGCTTCCAGCACCCGGAGCACGCCGAGGCCGGTCACCTCGCCGGTCAGCTCGGCCTGCTGCCAGGACATCGGCACGTAGGAGATCGCGGCCAGGTTGTAGACCTCGTCCGGTTGCACCCGCTCCACGGCCGAGATCAGGCTGCCCTGGTCGAGCAGGTCGCCGCGGACCAGCCGGATATCACCGAGCAGCTCACGCACGCCACGGACCCGCGGGTTGGACTGGCCGCGGACCAGCCCCCACACCTCGTAGCCCTGGGCCAGCAGGTACTCGGCCAGGTAGGACCCGTCCTGCCCGGTGATCCCGGTGATCAGTGCACGCCTCGTCAGCGGAGCCTCCGTCCTGGCGAGCCGGGCCGGGCGGACCGCGCAGCTCGGCTCATACCACCTCAGGGGTACGTCGGCGCAGCTTACCGGGCATAGCCGGGGCCGCGCGGCCGGCCACTGCGGAGCGGCGCGTCCCGGTGCCCAGCCGTGGCCGTACTCGGTGGTAATGTTCGCTCCCTAGCCGGCCATGCGGGCAGGGCCTGCCCGGCACGACAGCCAGCGGCAGACGAACGCGGACGAACCAGACGGCAGCGTGCCCGGACGAGGTTAGTGCCGGTTAATGCAGTGGCGAACGAGAGGTGCGAACCTGCGTGATGACCACGGATCACCCGCTGCGCATCGCACTGCTTTCCTACCGCAGCAAACCGCATTGCGGTGGCCAGGGCATCTACCTGCGCCACCTGTCCCGCGAACTGGCCGCGCTCGGGCACCACGTCGAGGTGTTCTCCGGCCAGCCCTACCCGGAGCTTGAGCCGGGGCCGGTGCTCCGCGAGGTGCCCAGCCTCGACCTGTACCGGGATGAGGACCCGTTCCGCACCCCGCGGCTGGCCGAGTACCGGGACTGGATCGACGCGCTGGAATTCGGCGTGATGAAGACCGGCGCGTTCCCCGAGCCGCTCACGTTCAGCCTGCGCGCGCTGCGCCTGCTGCGTGACCGCCGGGCCGACTTCGACCTGGTGCACGACAACCAGGTGCTGGCCTACGGGATGCTCGGCCTGCCCCGGATCGGCCTGCCCCTGGTGACCAGCATTCACCACCCGATCAGCGTGGACCGGCGGATCGAGCTGGCCGCGGCGCACGGCAAGGCCTGGCTGGGCAAGTGGCGCTGGTACTCGTTCGTCCGGATGCAGGGCCGGGTGGCCCGCCGGGTGGGGCCGATCCTGACCGCCTCGCAGGCGTCCCGGGCCGACATCTGCCGCGATTTCCGGGTCGATCCGGAGCAGGTCCATGTCATCCCGCTGGGCGTGGACACCCGGCTGTTCCACCCCCGCAGCGCGCCCCGGGTGCCGGGCCGGATCGTGGCCGTGGCCAGCGCGGACTCGCCGCTCAAGGGGGTCGGCACGCTGCTGCGGGCGGTGGCCAAGCTGACCGTGGAGCGGGACGCGCAGCTGACCGTGGTGGGCAAGCCGTCGGCCAACGGCCCGACCGAGCGGCTGGCCGGCGAGCTGGCCCTGGGCGACCGGGTCCGGTTCGTGCACGGGATCAGCGACACCGAGCTGGCCGAGCTGTGCGCCAGCGCCGAGATCGCGGTGGTCCCGTCGCTGTATGAGGGCTTCTCGCTGCCGGCCGTGGAACACATGGCGTCCGGCACGCCGCTGGTGGCCAGCCGGACCGGGGCGCTGCCCGAGGTCAGCGGGGAGGCAGCCCGGCTGGTCGAGCCGGGCAACCCGGATGAGCTCGCGGCCACTCTCCGCGACCTGCTCGACTCACCGGCCGAACGGGACCGGCTGGGCGCGGCCGCCTGGCAGCGGGTGCAGGAACGGTTCGCCTGGCCCGCGGTGGCCCGGGCCACCGTGGACCAGTACCGCACCGCCATCGCCGGGCGCGCCGCCATCGCCGGGCAGGGTGGCCAGCGCAACGGAGCCCGGGCATGCTGACCGTCGACTTCCGACGGCTCCCGGTCGGCCCGGGCGACCGGGTCCTCGACCTCGGCTGCGGCGCCGGGCGGCACGCCTTCGAGGCGCTGCGCCACGGCGCTACCGTGGTGGCGCTGGACGCGGACGCCGCCGAGCTGCGCGGGGTGGCCGAGATGGCCGCGGCCATGCACGAGGCGGGCGAAACCCCGGCCGGCGCGGATGCGCGCACCATATGCGGGGACGCGACCGCGATGCCGTTCCCGGACGGCGCGTTCGACCGGGTGATCGCGGCCGAGGTGCTCGAGCACATCCCGGCCGACCAGCACGCGCTGGCCGAGATCACCCGGGTGCTGCGGCCCGGCGGCCAGCTGGCCGTCACCGTGCCGGCCTGGCTGCCGGAACGGATCTGCTGGCGGCTGTCCGACGACTACCACAACACACCCGGCGGGCACGTCCGCATCTACACCCGGGCCGAGCTGGAGGCCAAGCTCACCGCGGCCGGGCTGCGGGTCGGCGGGCACCACCACGCGCACGGCCTGCACTCGCCGTACTGGTGGCTGAAATGCGCGGTCGGCGTGCACCAGGACGACCATCCGCTGGCCCGCGCCTACCACCGGCTGCTGGTCTGGGACATCATGAAGCGGCCCGCGGCGACCCGGCTGGCCGAGCAGGCGCTGAACCCGCTCATCGGCAAGAGCCTGGTCATCTACGCGGAGAAACCAGCCGCCCCGCGCCCCGCGCAGCCGCCGGTCCCGGCCACCGAGCGGGCGCATGCCGCGGCCTGAGGCGCTGGCCAGCTCGCTGGGCGGCCAGCTGAGCGCCGGGCCGCCCGCCGCCGCTGGCCCAGGCCTGGCCGACCGGCCGGTGGTGGAGCGCGCGGTGCCCGGGCTGCCCGGCATCCTCACCGCGGCTGAGGTGCTGGCCACCGGCGAGCACATCGCCGAGCTGCAGGCGCCCTCCGGCGCGATCAGCTGGCCGGACGGCCACACCGACGTGTGGAACCACGTCGAGTGCGCGATGGCGCTGTCGGTGTGCGGGCTGACCAGCGCGGCCCGGCTGGCCTACGACTGGGTGCGGCACACCCAGCGGGCGGATGGGTCCTGGCCGAAGCGGGTCGAAGGCGGCACGGTGACCGACGCCGGCGGGGAGAGCAACCAGGCCGCCTACGTCGCGGTGGGCACCTGGCACGAGTTCCAGCTCACCGGGGACGAGGCGTTCCTGGCCCAGATGTGGCCCACGGTGCAGCGGGCGATCGGCTTCGTGCTGTCGCTGCAGGTGCCCCGGGGCGAGATCCTCTGGCAGCGCGAGGCCGACGGGACGGCCGCCAGCTACGCGCTGCTCACCGGGTGCGCCAGCACCTACCAGAGCCTGCGCTGCGCGGTCTGGCTGGCTGACTACCTGGGCGATCCGCAGCCGGCCTGGGAACTGGCCGCCTGCCGCCTGGGCCATGTGGTGGCCAGCCACCCGGAGGCGTTCGCGGACAAGAGCCGGTTCGCGATGGACTGGTATTACCCGGTGCTGGCCGGGCCGGTGCCCGGCCTGGCCGGCCTGGACCGGCTGGACGCGCAGTGGGCCGAGTTCGTGGTGCCCGGGCTCGGCGTGCGCTGCGTCCGGGACCAGCCGTGGATCACCGGGGCGGAAACCTGCGAGCTGGTGATGGCGCTGGACGCCGTGGGTGACCACACCCGGGCCCGCCAGATCTACGCCGGCATCCAGTACCTGCGGGACGGCGACGGCGGCTACTGGACCGGCTGGCAGTTCGCCAACCAGGCGCATTTCCCGGCCGAGCGGAGCAGCTGGACGGCGGCCGCGATGATCCTGGCCGCCGACGTGCTGTCCGGCACCACCCCGGCGGCGGCCATGTTCCGCGAGGTGCCGCCCCCGCCGCCGGCTGAGCCGGGCTCGCCCCGGCACTGCTTCTCGGCCCGCTGCCGCCCGGCCCGGGGCCCGCGCTAGCCGGTGCCGGGCCCGCGCTAGCCGGTGCGCTCCAGCACCCGCAGCGAGCCGTGCCCGGACACCTCGGTGAACTCGGCTGACTCCAGCGCGCGCCGGTAGATCCGGTACGGGGCCTGGCCGCCGTCGGCCGGGTCCGGGAACACGTCGTGGATGGCCAGCGCGCCGCCGGGGGCGACCCACGGCGCCCAATTGGCGTAGTCGGCCTGGGCCGCCTCGTCGGTGTGCCCGCCGTCGATGAACAGCATGCCGAGCGGGGCCCGCCACAGCCCGGCGACCTGTGCCGACCGGCCCACCACGGCGATGACCTGGTCTTCCAGGCCGGCCGCGGCCAGCGTGGCCCGGAAGCCGGGCAGTGTGTCCAGCCGCCCGGTCTGCTCATCGACCAGGGCCGGGTCGTGGTACTCCCAGCCCGGCTGGTTCTCCTCGGAGCCGTGGTGGTGATCCACCGTGATCACCAGCTGGCCCGCCTGCCGGGCCGCGGCAGCCAGGTAGATGGTGGATTTGCCGCAGTAGGTGCCGATCTCCAGGATCGGCCCGCGGCCCGCGTAGGCGGCCGCGGTCGCGTACAGGGCCAGCCCTTCGGCCGGCGGCATGAATCCCTTGGCCGCCTCGGCCGCGGCCCGCAGCTCCGCTGGCATCCCCATCCCGGGCCTCCACATCCAAAACCAACACCGATTTAGCCGAACGCCAGCACGTGGTGCGCGCCATCCCGGGCGCGCGGTGCGCACCGGGGCTGCCATCCGGCGGGCCGGGACGTACTGTAGCGCTGGATACTCCGGCGAAGGAGGGCAAGGCGATGCGGGTGGTGGTCGATCGCGACCTGTGCGAGGCCAACGGGGTGTGCGCCGGGCTGGCGCCCGATGTGTTCGACCTCGACGACGAGGACTACCTGCACATCGCGCCCGGTGAGGTGCCGGCGGAGTCAGCCGACGCGGTGCGCCGTGCGGTGGGGTCCTGCCCGCGGCTGGCGCTCAGCCTGGCCGAGTGAACCTGGCTG
>DATCUG010000730.1:0-5151 GCA_036567525.1 Streptosporangiaceae bacterium
CAGGGCCGGCCGGTGGCCGTGATCCGGGCCATCTCCGACACCCCGGACCGGCCGCTGCTCCGTCCCGGGGCGCTGGGCGGCGGGGTGGCCGCGCTGCGCTCGCTGCGCGCGGCCGGGCCGGCCCTGGCCCGCTGGGCCGCGGCGGCCGGGCAGCGCCAGGTGCTGCTGGCCGGGCCGCGGTCGTTCTGCGCCGGTGTGGAGCGGGCCATCGAGATCGTCGAGCGGATCCTGGAGCAGCACGGCCCGCCGGTCTACGTGCGCAAGCAGATCGTGCACAACTCGGTCGTGGTGTCCGGCCTGGAAGCCCGCGGCGCGATCTTCGTGGACGAGCTGAGCGAGGTGCCGGACGGGGCCCGGGTGGTGTTCTCCGCGCACGGCGTGGCGCCCGCGGTCCGGTCCGAGGCCGACCGCCGCGGCCTGACCACGGTGGACGCGACCTGCCCGCTGGTGGCCAAGGTGCACGCCGAGGCGCGCCGGTTCGCGGCCGACGGCTACCTGGTCGCGCTGATCGGGCACGCCGGGCACGAAGAGGTCGAGGGCACGCTGGGCGAGGCGCCGGACTCGGTGGCGCTGGTGCAGACGGCCGAGGACGTCGGCCAGCTGCAGCCGAAGGACCCGGCCAAGGTGGCCTACCTGATGCAGACCACGCTGGCCATGGACGAGGCGGCGGGCATCTCCGGCGCGCTGCGGGAGCGGTTCCCGGACGCCCGCGCGCCGGGCAGCGACGACATCTGCTACGCGACCACCAACCGGCAGCGGGCCGCCCGAGCGGTGGCGGCCGACTCCGACCTGGTGCTGGTGGCCGGGTCGGCCAACTCCTCCAACTCTGTGCGGCTGGTGGAAACCGCGCAGCGGGCGGGTACCCCTGCCCACCTGATCGACGGCCCGTCCGACATTGAGCTGGGCTGGCTGGCCGGAGTGTCCACGATCGGCCTGACCGCGGGGGCGTCCGCGCCGCCCGCGGTGGTCGAGGACATAGTCGCCGCGCTCGGCGGCCTCGGCTCGGTCGAGGTCAGCGAGCGGGTGATCACCACTGAGAACATCCGTTTCAGCCTGCCCAAGGAGGTTAGGCAGTCATGAGCGTTTCCATGCGCCAGAGTCTGCGCATTGGTTCCTATCTGATGCGCCAGAAGCTGACCGGGAAGAAGAAGTTCCCGCTGCTGGTGGAGCTGGAGCCGCTGTTCGCCTGCAACCTGAAGTGCGCGGGCTGCGGGAAGATCCAGCAGCCGCACACGCTGCTCAAGCAGCGGATGCCGGTGGAGCAGGCGCTGGCCGCGATCGACGAGTGCGGCGCCCCGATGGTGTCCATCGCGGGCGGCGAGCCGCTCATGCACCCGCAGATCGACGTGCTGGTGGCCGAGCTGATCAAGCGGAAGAAGTTCGTCTTCCTGTGCACCAACGCGCTGCTCATGCCGAAGAAGATCGACAAGTTCAAGCCGTCGCCGTACTTCGCCTGGGTGGTGCACATCGACGGGCTGAAGGAGCGGCACGACGAGTCGGTCTGCAAGGAAGGCGTGTTCGACGACGCGGTGGCGGCCATCAAGATGGCCAAGGAGCGCGGGTTCAAGGTCAACACGAACACCACGTTCTTCAACACGGACACCCCGCAGACCGTGATCGACGTGCTGAACTACCTGAACGACGACCTCGGCATCGACGAGATGCAGATCTCCCCGGCCTACGCCTACGAGAAGGCGCCGGACCAGGAGCACTTCCTCGGCGTCACCGAGACCCGGGAACTGTTCCGCAAGGCGTTCGATCACGGCAACCGGAAGCGGTGGCGGCTCAACCATACCCCGCTGTTCCTGGACTTCCTGGAGGGCAAGACCGACTTCGGCTGCACCGCGTGGGGCATCCCGTCCTACTCGCTGCTCGGCTGGCAGAAGCCCTGCTACCTGATGGCCGACGGGTACGTGAAGACCTACCGGGAACTGATCGAGACCACGGACTGGGACTCCTACGGCCGGGGCAAGGACCCGCGCTGCGCGAACTGCATGGCGCACTGCGGCTACGAGCCGTCGGCGGTGCTGGCCACGACCAGTTCGCTGCGTGAGTCGCTACGGGCCATGCGGAACAGCTAAGTAATTCCTGTCCGTTTCCTCTAGTAACGGTCAAATTGCCACCGGCCCGATCCAGGGCCGCATAAGGTGCAGGAAATCGCCAGAATTCCGGCCCTGGGAGTGCTGCCGCACGCCGTGATGCCTGGTAGGGACCGTACTTGGGGTAGGGCAGCACGTTGCAGGGCGCTGGCGGCCCGGCCGTCGTCGACGGCTGCGGCGGGACAGGCAATACCGGCGATACGGCACCGGCTCAGCCAGCCGGGCCGGCTGGGCTGAGCGGGCCCTGGCTGCCGGCACTGCCCGCTGCGGTCACCCTGCTGGCCGGGTTGTACCGGATCTCCGGGTCATCGTTCTCCAAGGACGAGACGGCCACCCTGGCCGCGGTGCACCGCGGCTTCTGGCCGCTGATCCGGATGCTCGGCCAGGTGGACGTGGTGCATGGCGCGTACTACGTGCTGATCTGGGTGGTCGTCCGGGTGCTCGGCGGCAGCAGCGAGCTGATCGTCCGGCTGCCCTCGGCGCTGGCCATGGCGGGCGCGGCCTACGTGATCACGCTGCTCGGCCGCAGGCTGGTGTCCGGCTGGGCTGGGCTGGCCGCCGGGCTGACGTTCGCCATCCTGCCCTCGGTCAGCTCGTACGCCCAGGACGCCCGGGAAGGCGCGCTGCTCGCCGCGCTGGCCGCCACGGCCAGCTACTGCCTGGTCCGCGCGGTGGACGCCGGCCAGGCCGGGCGGCGCCGCGGCTGGCTGGCCGGGTACGGGGTCACGCTGGCCCTGCTCGGGTTCGGCAACCTGTTCGCCCTGCTGCTCGTGTTCGCGCACGCCGTAACGCTGTGGCGGTGGCGGCCAGACCGGAAGCTGTGGCGGGGCTGGCTGATCGCGGTGCTGGTGACGGTCGTGGTGGTCAGCCCGGTGGCGGTGGTCGGGTACAGCCAGCTGCACCAGATCCACTGGATCGGGCCGCCCGGCCTGAACGATGTGCTCAGCGTTCAGCGGCTGCTCGGCCGGACCTCGCTGGTGCTGGCCACGCTGGCCGTGGTGGCCGTGGCGGTGGCCTGGCGGCTGGCCCGCGCGCCGCTGGGCGGCTGCTGGCCCGGCCGGCTGGTCGCGCTGTGCCTGCCCTGGCTGGTCCTGCCGCCGGTGATCCTGCTCACCGCGTCGCTGGCCCACCCGGTCTACACGTTCCGGTACATCGTGTTCTGCCTCCCGGCGGCCGCGCTGCTCATCGGGCCCGCGCTGGTCGCGCTGGGCCGGTATGCCGGGCCGGCCGCGCTGCTCGCGCTGCTGGTCATCGGGCTGCCCACGCAGGCCTTCCAGCGCAGCGCGGTCGGGCATGGCATCAACCTGCGCCGGGTGGACCGGATGGTGGCCCGCAACTACGAGCCGGGTGACGCGCTGCTGAACGTCAGCTCGCGGCGGGGCCCGGACAAAGGGACTGGCGAGCATACCCTGGAGGCGGCCTACCCGTACGGTCTGGCCCGGCTGCGTGACATCAGCACCGGTCAGTCCCCGCAGCAGTCCGGCACGCTGGGCGGCACGTACGCGCCGGCCCAGGTGATCCGGGCCCGGGCGGCCGCGGAGCGCCGGATCTGGGTGGTGGAGTGGACCTCGCCGCGCCCGGTCGTGCTGCTCGACGGGCTGGGTTTCCGGCTGGTGCGCCGCTGGGATATCCAGGGGCTGTGGCTGCGGCTCTACGTCCGCGGCTAGCCGGTAATCATTCCGGGTCCGGGAATACGGCTATCCCGAAGCGGCCCTGGAGTGATCTTTCAGGAATGACCGCCAGGATCTAGCTGGCGCATCACCGCGCCGGGCGGGCCATTGCCTGGCGTGCCGCGCCGTGCTGTTTTTCCAGCAGGATCAGCCCGCCGGGCTTGGAGCGGGCATTCCCGGAGGAGTCTTATGTTCTTTACGTACCTGCGGCGGGAATTGCGCCGGCGGATGCGCCAGGCAATTTTCATAGCTCTTGGGCTAGCGCTGGGAATTGGACTGGTCATCACCGTCACGGCGGCGTCGTCCGGGGTCAAGGACGCGCAGGCCCAGGTGCTGCATTCGCTGTACGGGGTGGGCACCGACGTGACCGTCACGCAGACCCCCAAGGCGGGCTCGCTCACCCCGGGCCCATTCGGGTTCCAGGGGCGGGTCGGCAGCAAGTCGCGGCCGGCGGCCGGCACGAAGATCGACATTGACAACCTGACCAGCGCCGGGCTGGGTTCCCTGTCCGCCTCGTCGGTGGCCAGCATCGCGGCGCTGCACGACGTGTCCGCCGCGGCCGGGGCGCTGAGCCTGACCGACACGGTCATCAAGGGGAAGATTCCGGCCATCAACTCCAGCAGCAGCGGCCCCACGTCCCAGTTCGGGTCATCGCCCAACGGCGGCGGGCCGAGCAAGTTCCACGGCAGCTTCACGCCCAGCTCGTTCTCGGTGAGCGGCGTGGACCTGAACCACGGCGCGCTCGGCCCGCTCAGCTCGGCCAAGCTCACCGCGGGCCGCACGTTCGCGGCCAGCGACGCCACGTCCAACGTGGCGCTGGTCAACGCCAACTACGCGAGCCAGAAGAAGCTGAAGGTCGGGTCCACGGTCACCGTGGCCAAGACCAGTTTCCAGGTAGCCGGCATCGTGTCGGCCGGGTCCAGCGCGTCTGACGTGTTCATCCCGCTGGCCCGGGCGCAGAAACTGGCCGGCCTGGCCGGCAAGGTCAACACGGTCTACGTGTCGGCCGACAGCGCGGCCAACATCGCCGCCGTGGCCAGGGAGATTTCCGGCCTGCTGCCCAAGGCCACCGTGACCACGTCGGCCAGCCTGGCCAGCGAGGTGACCGGGTCGCTGTCCAGCGCGGCCAGCCTGGCCAACAACCTGGGCAAGTGGCTGGCCATCGCCGTGCTGGTGGCCGCGTTCCTGCTGGCCAGCCTGCTGACCATGGCGGCGGTGACCCGCCGGGTGCGGGAGTTCGGCACGCTGAAGGCGCTCGGCTGGCGGGGCCGGCGGATCATCGGCCAGGTGATGGGCGAGTCCATCGCGATCGGCGTCATCGGCGGCGTGGCCGGGGTGGCGCTGGGCTTCGCGGGCGCGACGCTGGTGCAGAAGCTGGCCCC
>DATCUG010000731.1:0-14200 GCA_036567525.1 Streptosporangiaceae bacterium
CCTGGCCGGGCTGACCCTGACCGGGCTGACCCTGACCGGGCTGACCCTGGCCGGGCTGACCCTGGTCTGGCGCCGGCTGGGTGCTGGCCGCACCCGGCTCGGGCCCGGCCGGCGCTGGCTGGGCCCGGTCCCCGGGGACTACCCAGCTGTCCTGCCCCGGCGTGTCGGCCCCAGGTGGGGTGCTGCCGGAGGGCTGGTCCGGCTGGTCCCCGGCCGGAATGGGTGACCAGGCACCCATGTACTCCGGCGACTGGTCGCCACTCCGGTCCTGACCTTCATGCATCCGTATCACCTTTGTCCGGATTACCGACTGTCGGCCTGCTACCCCTGGGGCGGCCCTGCACTCGCGCCCGGCCGGCCCAGAGGCTTTTCCCAACTAAGCACCCGAGCCTGGACGTTAGCTGAACGCGTGCTGAGGATTCGTCAGCCGTGCTCGGCCAGCGGGCCCACGTTCAGCCCGCGCCGGCCGCATTCTTGGAGCAGCCACGGCAGCGCGCCGAGCGCCGCGCTGGCCGCGCCGGACGGGCTGGTGCAGCACGAATCGTGCAGCAGCACGGTGCCGCCGCCGCCCAGGGTCTGGCGCAGCGTGGCCTGCACCGAGCCCGGCGTCGCGCCCGGGGCCCACTCGCGTCCCCAGCAAGTCCACAGGATCGGCCGCAGCCCGAGCTGGCGGGCCGCGGCCAGCGCGCCCGCGCTGAGCACGCCGTACGGCGGCCGGTACAGCCGGGGCACGGTGCCGGTCGCCGCGGCCAGCACATCGCTGGCCCGGGCCAGGTCGTCGAGCAGCGCCCGCGGCCCGCGCAGCGTGGCGTAACGGTGCGCCCAGCCGTGCACGCCGATCTCATGCCCGGCCGCGGCGACGTCCGCGGCCAGACCCCGGTGTGCCCAGGCCATCGGGCCGAGCATGAAAAACGTGGCCCGCACCTGGGCCTGGTCGAGCACGGCCAGGACCCGCGGGGTGAACCCGGGATCGGGACCGTCGTCGAAGGTGAGGGCCACGTGGTCCGGGCGGCCCAGCCCGGCCAGCCGGGGGAACAGGGCCCGGCGCACCGGGCCGATCGCGGTCATTCCGGGCGCGCCGTGACCGGCCACGGCCGCCGCCGCGGCGAGCAGGGCGGTGCCGAGCGCGCGGTTCACCACAGGGCTCCTCGTGTCAGCTCTCAGCGAACAGGCGGCCGGCCTGCCGGTGATCTGCAGCGGTTATCTAGCAGTTCCCCAGGGTATTCAGGCACGTGCGTGGCCGTGTCGCCACGGTATGTCACTGCCTGGCCCATCCGGGCACCACCCCCGGCCGCGCCTGGAACAGCATTTTCTCAGCCAGCTTTTGCCATGATGACCCTGGGCCAGCTAGCGCCATGCCGGGATAGCTGACCGGCCGCGCCCGCGACTCATTCGGGGGAGTATGTGGGAGTCCCAGCAGCACGCATCGTGTTCCCGGCGGCCGACCGGGCCGAGATAGCCGCTGCGGTCAGCGAGATCCTCAGCACCGGCACACTCACTCTGGGGCCGTACACCCAGCAGTTCGAGGCGGCGTTCGCCGCCGCACACGGCGCCCGGCACGCGGCCGCCACGGCCAGCGGCACCGCCGCGCTGGACATCGCGCTGCGGGTGGCCGGGGTGGCGGGGCGGGAAGTGATCGTGCCGGCCAACACGTTCTTCGCCACGGCGGCCGCGGTCGCGGCGGCCGGCGCCACCCCGGTGTTCGCGGACATCGACCCGGCCACGTTCGCGCTCAGCCCGCAGACGGTGGCGGCAGCGCTCACCCCGGACACCGCCGCCGTGGTGCTGGTGCACATCGGCGGGCTGATCAGCCCGCAGGCGGCCGCGCTGGCCGAGCTGTGCGCGGCGCGCGGGCTCATCCTGATCGAGGACGCCGCGCACGCGCACGGCGCCACCTGCCGGGACCGGTTCGCCGGGGCCTTCGGTGCCGCCGCGGCGTTCTCCTTCTACCCGACCAAGGTGCTGACCAGCGGCGAGGGCGGCATGCTGCTGTCCGCGACCGAACCGGCCGACGCCGAGGCCCGGATCTACCGCGATCAGGGCAAAGGGGCGTTCGGCGCCAACCGGCACGAGCGGCGCGGCTATGCCTGGCGGATGAGTGAGCTGCACGCGGTGACTGGCCTGGTGCACCTGCGCCGCCTGGCCGAATTCATCACCCGGCGGCGCGAGGTCGCCGCCCAGTACACCGGCGCGCTGACCGGGCTGGACGGGCTGGCCCCGCTGGCCGAGCCGGACGGCTGCCGGAGCAACGTCTACAAGTACATCGTGCTGCTGCCGCCCGGGTCGGACCGGGCGCGGTTCAAGCGGGAGGTCGCCGCGCGCTACGACGTCCATCTGGCCGGGGAGGTCTATGACCTGCCGCTGCACCAGCAGCCGGTGTTCGCCGAGTACGCGCGGGGGGCGCTGCCCGCCACCGAGGACATCGCCGGCCGGCACATCTGCCTGCCGGTGCACTCGGATATGCGGGACGACGAGATCGACCAGGTGCTGACCGCGGTAACCGCGGTATATGGCGCGCTGGCCGGAGTCTGAGGAGGCAATCATGCGGGTGGCCGTAACCGGGGGGTGCGGCTTCATCGGATCGCATGTGGTGGACCAGCTGCTGGCAGCCGGCCATCAGGTGCGGGTCCTCGACGTCGGTGGCGGCTGGCGCAACCCGGCCGCCGAGTACCTGACCGGCGACTTGTTCGACCCGGCCGCGCTAGGGCACGGGGTGGACGGCTGCGCGGCCGTGTTCCACCTGGCCGGCGCGGCGAACGTGAACGAGGTGGCGGCCGACCCGGTAGCCGCGGTCCGGCTGAACGTGGAGGGCACCGCCCGGGTGCTGGACGCGGCCCGGACCGCGGGCTGCGGCCGGGTGCTGCTGGCCAGCACGGTGTGGGTGTACGGGGCGGCCAGCGGGCCGGGTGAGCTGGCCGAGCAGGCCCCGGTGGACCTGCGCCGGGCCGGGCACGTGTACGTGGCCACCAAGCTGAGCGCGGAACTGCTGGTGCACAGCTACCGGGAGATGTACGGCCAGCACTTCACCATCCTCCGGTACGGCATCCCGTACGGCCCGCGGATGCGCGAGGAGCTGGTGGTGGCCCGGTTCGTCCGGGCCGCGCTGGACGGCCAGCCCATCACCATCGCCGGGACCGGGGACCAGCAGCGCAACTACGTGTACGTCACGGACCTGGCCGACGCGCACGTGCGCGCGCTCGACCCGGCCGCCACCGACCAGACGCTGGCCCTGGAAGGCGGTGCGCCGGTGTCGGTGCGGGAAATCGCGGACACGGTACGCGAGCTGGTGCGCGCGGTCCCGGTCGAGTACGTGCCCGCCCGCGCCGCCGACTACCAGGGCGTCAGCGTGTCCAGCGTGCTAGCCAAGGAACTGCTCGACTGGGTGCCGGTCACCCCGTTCGCCGAGGGCGTGCACCGGTATTTGGAGTGGCTGGCCGACGTCCGGGTAGCGGGGGCCCGGTGAGCACAGCATCCCGCCGCGCCCTGCTGCTGTCCGGGTCGCTGGGCATGGGGCACGACGTGCTCGCCCAGGCCTGCGCGGGCTCGCTGGAGGAGCGCGGCTGGCGTACCGAGACGCTGGACGCGATGCGGCTGCTCGGCCCGCGCGGCGGCGCGGTGGGCGAAGCGGTGTTCCGGTCCATGCTGGCCGTGCCGGGTGTCTACGACGCGGTGCACTTCGCCGCGTTGCGCACCGGGGCCTGGCCCGCACTGCTGGCCGACCGGGCCGCCCGGCGCCAGCTCGTGCCCCGGCTCCGGGCGAACCTGGACGCCAGCCCAGCCGACCTGGTCATCTCGGTGTTCGCCACCGGCGCGTCCGCGGCCAGCGCGCTGGCCAGCCACTATCCAGCCATGACGCACGTCGTGTTCTGCACGGATGTGACCCCGCACCGGCTGTGGGTGCACCCGAACGTGGACGCCTACCTGGTCACCTCGGCCGTGGCCGAGGCGGCCGTGCACCGGTTCCAGCCCAGCGCTAGGGTCGCCGTGGTCCCGATGCCGGTCCGGCCCGCGTTCTACACCCCGCCCAGCCAGGGCCAGGCCCGGGCCCGGCTGGGCGTCCCCGGCACCGCGCGCTGCGTGCTGCTGATGTCCGGCGCCTGGGGCCTGGGGCCGGTTTCCGCGGCCGCCGCCGAACTCGCCGCGGCCGGCTTCGAGGTGCTGGCGGTGGCCGGGCGGAACGAACGCCTGGAGCACCGGCTGCGGGTGACCGCCCGGCAGCAGCCGCGGCTGCACGTGTTCGGCTTCACCGACCGGATCCCTGAGCTGATGGCTGCGGCCGACCTGGTCATCACCAGCTCAGGGGACACCTGCTCGGAGGCGCGGGTGGTGGGCCGCTCGCTGCTGCTGCTCGACCTGGTGCCCGGACACGGCCGGGACAACCTCCAGCATGAGCTGGAGCGCGGCGCCTGGGTCACCTCGGCCCGGCCCGCCGCCGTGGTGCGCAGCGCGCTGGCGGCCGCGGACCGGATCAAGCCGGTGGCCGATGACCTTGGCCCGGCCACCGCCGCGGCCCAGCACCGGGCCGCCTGGGAGATGTCCTTCAGCACCGCCCTGGCCGGGCTTGGCCTGGACGACCGGTTACGTTAGCCGGGCAGGGTGGGCAGCCGCGCCTGCCGGCCGGTCGCGCCGGTGGCGGTGATCGCGTTCCGCAGGATGGTGTCGATCCGGGCCCGCTCCCGGTTCATGTCCGCGGTGTCCCGGCGCAGCGCGGCCGTGTACGTGGCCTTACTAGCCGCGGTATGCGCCCCGGCCAGGTTGGCCACGTCGTTCTGCACCCGCTGCGCGTACGGGAAGCACCAGGTGACCAGGTCGTTCACCACGGTGGCCAGGTGATAGGCGGCCAGTGACTCGGTCACCTGGTACCCGGTGAGGTCGTCGAGCTGCATGTTGTTGGCCGGGGCGCAGGTCTGCGACGCGCCATACCGGGCGATCTTGATGGTGTCCGCGGTGTTCTGGCTCACGCTGCCGCCGGAGTGGATCTGGTGCAGCGCGGTGAGCGACTCGCTGACCCCGGCGGCGCACGACTGGGTGGCCGTCCGCATGTCGGTCAGGAACCCCTTGAGATCGCTGGCCTGCTCGGTCTTGCTCGGCTTGTGCACCAGCGCGACCAGCACGGCACCCACCACGATCAGCAGGCCGGCCAGCAGCAGCCAGCGCGGTGTCTTCCGCTGGCCCGCCCAGCCGGTCTTGCGGATCGGCACATACGGCGGTTCGGTCCGGGTCGGGGTTTCCACGGCACTCAGCTCCGCTTGCTCTGGCTGGTCATCAAGGCCACTCCGGTGTGCAGATCGGACAGGTTCACCGCGCGGATGACCCGCTTCACGATGCGGTGCTGGGCGTTAAGGAAGAAAGTCTGTGGCAGTGCCACCACCCCGAAGGCCAGCGTGGTGGACATCGGGGCCGGATCGGCCACCACCGGGTAGCTGACGCCGGTCTTGTGCACGAAGGCCAGCGCGGCCGGACTGCTGTCGTTGACGTCCACGCCGAGCATGGTCACCCGCCCGTGCTCGGTGCGGTAGAAGCTGGCCAGCAGCGGGGTCTCCCGCTGGCACGGAGCGCACCAGGATGCGAAGAAGTTGATGATGAGCGGCCGGCCCGCGTACTGAGCCAGCGAGATGTGCTGGCCCGGGTGGCCCAGCACGGCCAGGCTGAGCCCGGGCGCGCGCGGGTGGCTGACGGTGGGTTTCGGGCTGCCCGCCGAGGTGGCGCCGAGCGCGAGCAGGGCGGCCACCACCGCGATCACCGCGGCCGAGCCGGTCACGGCCAGCCGTCCCCGCCGCCCCAGCCGTCTGAACCAGCTCTGGCGGGGTTCGGTGCTCATCGGTTCCTGGTCGGCCATGCGTCATCCCTCAGTGTCCGGTCTGGCTCGGCCGCCACCGGGTCGGCCAGGCTCAGCGTGTGGGCCGGGTGCACCGAGCTCGCGCTCAATGCGGCCGCCGGGGCGGGCAGCACCAGCTCGAACTCGCTGCCCTCACCGGGTGTGCTGCGGACCCGGACGTCCCCGCCGTGCGCGTGGGCCACGGCCCGGACCAGGGCCAGCCCCAGCCCGGTCCCCTTGGCCGTCCCGCTGCCACTGGCCGGGGAGCCGGTCCGGAACCGGTCGAAGATGTGCTCCAGCTCGGACGGCAGGATTCCTGCTCCGGTATCCGCGATGATCATACGCACCGGCTGCCCCGGGCCAGGCGCCACCACGGAGAGCTGGATCATGTCGCCGTCGGTGGTGTGCCGCACCGCGTTCTCCAGCAGCGCGTCCACGGCCAGGCCGAGCCGCTCCCGGTCGGCGCTGACCGTGACCATGTCCAGCCGGCCGACCCGCCACTGCCGCTCCGCGGTCGGCCGCCACCGCCTGATGACGTCCATGGTGAACCGGTCCAGGGCGACCGGCTCGGGGCGGAGGAAGTCCGGGTCCTCGGACGCGGCGATGACCAGCAGCCGCTCGCCGAGCCGGCGCAGCCGGGTCAGCTCACCGACCACGATCTGGATGTCCCGGCGCTCGGTCCGCTCGGTGAGCTCCCGGGCCAGCAGCTCGGCATGGCCCAGCGCGATCGTGATCGGCGTGCGGAGCTGGTGCGAGGCATCCTGCAGGAACCGGCGCTGGTTGGCCAGCAGCCGGGCGTTCTCGTCGCTGACCAGGTCACGTTCCTGGTCGGCGGCCAGCCGCCGCTGGGCATGCCAGACCATCATCCAGAACATGGCCGCCATCAGCGGGACCTCGTTCAGCTCGTCCACCGACTGGGCGCCGATGTACACGTCCCAGGCGATGGCGGCGAACGTGGTGGCCATGACCACGCCGAGCACCCACAGCGTGGGCCGGGTGGCCCAGACCCGGAACCCGTAGAGCAGGGTCAGGCTGATCCAGATGAAGTGGAACGGGATCGTCTCCCAGTGCGAAAAGATCAGGATGCAGGCCAGGTTGGCCAGCGAGAACGCCGTCCAGACCAGGTCGACCCAGGTCACCCGCCACGGCCAGGTGAACGGGCCGTGCCGCGCGGTGCCGCCCCGCACATTGCCGCGCCGAGCCGCACCGCGCCAGCCGGCCGTCGGCAGCGAGTACCAGTGGCCGGCCGGCAGCGCCTGGCGCAGCCGGGACCGGCTGGCCGGCGTCGGGCTGGCCAGCCCAGCCTCACGCGGTGAGCTGGTATCCCTCACCGCGCACCGTCTTGATCAGGTCGAAGCCGAGCTTCGAGCGGAGCCGCCGCACGCACACATCGACCACGTTGGAGCCGGGGTCGAAGTCGTAACCCCAGACCGAGGCCAGCAGCTGGCCCTTGGGCACGGACTGGCCCGCGTGCTCCATCAGCTCCCGGAGCAGCAGGAACTCCAGCCGGGTCAGCGGCACCGGGCCATGCCCGATGTTGGCTTCCAGCCGGCCGAAGTCAAGCATGAGCTCTCCTGCCCTGAGCACCTCGCTCACCGGATGGCCATCGTCGCGCAGCCGGACCCGGACCCGGGCCAGCAGCTCGGCCAGCGAGAACGGCTTGGTGAGGTAATCCTGGGCGCCCAGTTCCAGGCAGTCCACCTTAGTCGTGACGTCGGCCAGGCAGGACAGGACGAGCACGGCCTGTTCCGGCCGGTCCCGGCGCAGCCGGGCCAGGATTTCCCGCCCGTCCATGTCCGGCATCACCAGGTCAAGGATGACGAGATCGTACTCGTCGGCGCCGGCCCGCTGCAGACCGTCCTTGCCGTTGGCTGCGAAATCGATTGCATAGCCGGCTGCCGCCAGAGCCCGCGCGATGAATTCGCGGATCTGCGGTTCGTCGTCCACGACGAGGATCCGTGCCGTGGTGGGGCCTGGCCCGGGCGAGTCGATCGTCTTCGCAGGTGAGTTACGTTCCATGGGCTATCTGGGCGACGCGGCAGCGCGGTGCGGTGGCGGCCGGCGCCACCGCCTGGGCGATCCCCTGTGCTGAGGATGTACCGCACAGCCGCGCGCGGTCAACCCTCGTTATCTGGGGCAAACCATTGCATCACAGGACTGTGACCTGCGAGGGCACTGTGACGGTGATTAGTAACAGTCAGTAGTGGGAACACGGCTTAACGTAGCAGTTGCTGTGTTCCAGGACTAAACATTACCTACCTGTCTTGCGCTGATCATGACAATTTCGTCATTCAGGGCCCGCGTAGTTGCCGGGGGAAGGCGAACGATCGCAAGATCTGGGACAGACGAGACTTCCGGCCCGGAGTCATGGGGACATTGCGGCCGGCCCCAGTCGTGCGCGCTAGGGCGCCGCGAAGAAGCGAGGTGGTGACTGGTGTCTCTGCCGGCCCGTATCGTGACCCTGCTAGTGGCGGTTCTCGCCGTGGCGGGCGGTGCGGCTTTCCTGGCCGTTTACTACATCGGTGGCAATCCGCCGACAGTGAACTACGTGCCCGCGGCGCACGGCGGCGTCGTCAACGTGGTCCTGCAGGAAGACCCGCAGAACACGGTGTCATCGCGGCCGGACTGGGTGAGCTACTTCGTCCAGGACCCAAAGACCCACCAATGGGTGCATACCACCCTGTTCCAGGTGCCCAAAGACACCCGGGTAAATATGACGATCCTCGGCTACGACGGCTGCACGCCGGCCCGGAACAACTACTGGAGCAAGGTCCAGGGGACGGTCGGCAACAAGATCAGCGTGCAGCAGTTCAAGACCGTTGGGCAGCCTCTCGGCCCGGCCAAGACGATGGGCCAGATCGACACCTGGGCCTCATGCAGTGTCGGCCACACGTTCGCCATCCCCGGCCTGCACCTGTTCGTCCCCGTCGCCTCGCCTAATACCGCGTTGTTCAACAGTTCGGCGTGCGGCACGTCGCCGTGTACGTCCGGCCCGCACTCGACGGAGAAGTTCAGCTTTATGACGCCGGACAGCACCGGCACGTTCCGCTGGCAGTGCTTTATCCCATGCGGCGGTGGCTTCGTCGACGGCAACGGCGGCCCGATGCAAACCATCGGCTACATGATGGGCAACATGGAGGTGTCAGCCTGATGGCCGAGTCCCAGGCCCCGGCCGTGCCGGAGAGCAAAGAGCCGAATCACGGTCTGCGGATCTTCATTACCTGGATCGTGCTGGCCCTCATCGCCGACCTGCTCATCTGGTTCGTCTGGTATCCGCATATGCCACCGGGCCGGTTGACCTCGTCAGCTCAGCACCAGCAGTTCGACATCGCCGTGCTGGCCATGGCGGCCGCCCCGGTCATGCTCTTCGTCTGGACCTACTTCGGCTACGCGCTGATCAACTGGCGGCACCGGGCGGGTGACGAGGACGACGGGCCGCCGCTGTTCGGGCATACCGGGATCCAGGCCACCTGGATCGGCGGCACCGCGGTCATCGTGCTGGCCGCGTTCGTGTTCGGCACCGTCGAGCTGATCGCCCCGGCCGGCGCGGGCGCGGGTGAAGGCCCGAACGCCGTCTGGAAGCCGTCCGGCAGCAACTACCTGCAGGTGCAGGTCATCGGCCAGCAGTGGTCGTTCACCTACCGCTACCCGCAGTTCGGCGGCATGGAGAGCACCCAGCTGATACTGCCGGTGAACCGGCCCATCCAGTTCAACGTCACGTCGCTGGACGTGATCCACAGCTTCTGGCCCTATCTGCTCGGCGTGAAGGCGGACGCCAACCCGAATGTGAACAACGTCGCCTTCACCACCGCCAAACACACCGGGAAGTTCGTGGTCCGGTGCAACGAGCTGTGCGGGATCTGGCATGGCGCCATGTACAACTTCGGCCGGGTGGAAAGTACGTCCGCGTTCCTGACCTGGGCACGAGCGACACAGCTGGCCGAGCAGCGGTCCGGCATCCTGCGGGCGCTGCCGCCCTACCGGCTGGTCTATGACCCGACGGTAATCCGGCAGCTCGGCCTCACGCTGACCAAGGTCAGCGGGATCACCGGGGCCGCTGGCTACTACTACCCACCGCAAGACCCGGTGACGCCGTGAGCGGCGGCACAGTCCTCGTGGCCGACACTGCGATGAAGAGGTGACCGGATGTCCATCGAGATAGAGCGGGAGAAGGCGCAAGAGCCCGCGGGCACTGGGCCTGCCGCCCCCCGCCCGGCCCGGCCGTGGTGGATGCGGCCTGCCTTCCACACCGGCATCATCGGCGCAGTCATCGGCTACTTCGTCGGGCACTGGCTCGGCAACATGCTGTCCTACGGCTACGCCCGTAACCCGCTGTCCGACATGAACGACTTCCCGCTCGTGCTCGGCTACGTGCTCGGCACCATCGGCTGGCTGGCCGGGCTGGGCGTGTTCAACGACCTGTTCCGGCAGATGATGGGGAAGCCGGTGCCGGTGGCCGAGGAGGAGGACGAGGCGTTCACTGGCCTGGCCCGGTACTTCCGGTACACGCTGGACCACAAGGTGGTCGGCATCCAGTACCTGGTCGGGATGATCGTCTACTTCTGCACCGGCGGCCTGTTCGCGATGGCCATCCGGACCGAGCTGCTGTCGCCGACGTACCACATCATGAACGCCAGCTCCTACCTGATGGTGGTGGGCGAGCACGGCACCATGATGATGATGATGATGTCGTCGGTCGTGCTCGGGCCGTTCGGCCAGTACCTGCTGCCGCTGATGATCGGGTCCAAGCGGATGGCCTTCCCGCGCATCGAGGCGCTGGCCTTCTGGCTGACCCCGGCGGCCTACGTGATCCTGATGTCCGGTGTCTGGCTGGGCGGGTTCCCGACCGGGTGGACCGGGTACGCGCCGCTGAGCGTCCAGGCCACCGAGGGCATGGACTCCTACGCGCTGGCCTTCGGCATCATGGGCATCTCGCTCATCCTGTCCGGGTTCAACATCTTCGTCACCACGGTCAACTACCGGGCGCCGGGCATGCGCTGGAGCAGACTGCCCATGTTCGTCTGGTCCATGCTCACCGTGTCCTTCCTGATGGTGCTGTCCGTGCCGGTCCTGGTCGGCGGGCTGTACATGCTGGTCACCGACCGCACCGTGGAGACCTCGTTCTACGTCAACATCCTCGGCGGCAGCAGTTACCTGTACCAGAACCTGTTCTGGTTCTTCGGGCATCCCGAGGTGTACATCCTGGCTCTGCCCGGGTTCGGCATCGTCTCGGAGATCATCCCGGTGTTCTGCCGGAAACCGCTGTTTGGTTACCGGGTGGCCGGGGCCGGCCTGATCGGCGTGGCCCTGCTGTCGTTCTTCGTCTGGCAGCATCACCTGTTCGACAGCGGCATCAACCCGGAGATGCGGCCGCTGTTCATGCTGACCACCGAGCTCATCTCGATACCCACCGGGTTCATCTACCTGGTCGCGATGGGCACGTTCTGGAAAGCGAAAATACGGTTCACCGTGCCGATGCTGTTCGCCATGGCGCTGTATTTCAACTTCCTGATCGGCGGCATTTCCGGTGTGTTCCTGTCCGACGTGCCGGCGGATACCACCGAGCACGGCAGCTTCTTCGTCATGGCGCACTTCCACTACACGATCATGGGCGGGCTCATCTTCGCCTTCATGGGCGCGGTCTACTACTGGTTGCCCAAGATGATGGGCATCAAGCTGAACGAGAAGCTGGGCTATCTGCACTTCTGGACCATGTTCATCTTCTTCAACTCGACATTCCTGCCGTTGTTCGCGGTGGGCATGCTGGGCCAGCCGCGGCGGGTCTTCGAGTACGCGCGGAACCTGCAGCCGCTGAACGACTGGGTGTCGATCTCCGCGTTCCTGCTCGGCGGCTCGATCCTGATCTTCCTGATCAACTTCATCTGGTCCACGGTGATCGTCCGGGAACGCGAAATCGGCAACCCGTGGAACTCGCGCGGCCTGGAATGGCAGGTCCCCTCACCGCCACCGGGCGGCAACTTCGAGCACATCCCGGTCATCCTGTCCGGGCCGTACGACTACGGCATCAAAGAAGCGCCGCCCGTGGCCGACCTGCACCCGCCGGTGGGCGTGGTGAGTGCGTCGTACGCGACGGCCGGCGCCGGAGCGGAGGCATAGGCCATGGCCGAGCAGACCTCACCCGCCACTGAACTGGACCGGGCCGCCGAGGAAGCCGGCTTCTACCACGAGGCGGCCCTGAACGCGGCCTGGACCGGGTCCCGGTTCGCCATCGGCGCGCTGTCGTTCCTGTATGGCGCGTTCGCGTTCGCCTACTTCTACCTGCGCTCGGTCAACACGAACGACCGCTGGGAGGGGTCCGGCTACCACGCACCGCAGATGGGCTACGGCGTGGCCATCTTCGCTCTGGTGGTGGTCAGCGCGGTGGTGCAGTACGTAGGGCTGACCCGGATCAAGGCCGGCGCTAAGGGTGCCTGGCAGGTCGCGGCCCTGGTCGCCCTGGTGCTCGGGCTGGTGGCGGTGGCGCTGCAGATCGTCCAGCTGCTGAACCTGCCGTTCCAGCCCGGCAGCTCGGGCTTCTCCAGCGTGTTCACCGGCTTCTACCCGGTGATGCTGGTGAGCTGGCTGGGTGGGATGATCTGGCTGGAGATCCTGATCATGCGGGCCAGGTCGCTGCCGGCTATCTCGTTCGTGGAGCAGCCGCCGACCTACGCCGAGGCGTTCGCGGTGCAGCGGTTCCAGTCCTCGCTGAGCGCTTTCACGCTCATCTGGAACTTCATGGCCATCGTCACGATCATCTTCTTCATCCTCTTCTACCTGGTCGCCTGACGGCCCATCGTCATGAACATGGTGGTCTCGCACTGGTCGGCCAACGTGGTGGTCCTGGCCGGGTGCCTGCTGGTGGCGGCGGTGCACCTGGCTGGGCTGCGCGGGCTGCGGGCTGATGCCCGGCGCGGCGGCCGGGCGCTGCCCCGCGGGCTGGGGTGGCAGACGGTGGCGTTTTACTCAGGACTGCTCGCGGTGCTGCTGGCCCTGGTGTCCCCGCTGGGTTACTGGTCCGGGACCTTCATCTGGGTCCGTGTCCTGCAGGACATCCTGCTCGGCGTGGTGGCACCATCGCTGATCGTGCTCGGTGCGCCGTGGCTGGTGCTGCGGCGCGGCCTCGGCCGCCCGGCCACCGGGCCCGGTGCGGCGGTGCTGGCCGAGGCGGAGCAGGCCGCATCGACCGGGGCCCCGGCCCCGGCCCGGCGCCCGGGGCCGCCCCGGCTCCGGTCCTGGCCGGTCGCGGCGACCGGGCTGTTCATCCTGGTCTGGTGCGGCTGGTACGTGCCCGCCGCGTACGATGCCGGGTTGCACCACCCGGTGGTGCTGGCCGCGCAGGCGATCAGCTACCTTGGCGTCGGTGTCCTGTTCTGGCTCCAGCTCATCGGCTCCCGGCCGGTCACCCCGCGGTTCGCCCCGCTCTATCGCGTGATGCTCATCACTGCGGTCGTGCTGGCCAGCACGGTGCTCGGGATGGTGCTGGGTTTCGGTGCGAATATCATCTACCCCGCGTACCTCGGGGTAGGGAGTCACCATCTGCTCACGGTCGCCGGGGATCAGCAGCTCGGCGGCGCAGAATTGTGGGTGCTGGTGCTGGTGCCGTACGTGATTACTGGAGTGGCCCTGCTCAACCAGTGGCTGAAAGACGAGGAGTCGGAGGCTTTCTCGGCCAGCCTCGACCGGATGCTGCGGCCGTCGAAGTCCGCCTGGCCCACCCGGACCGGGCTGAGATGATCAGTGAGTTGAGTTCCGGCAGGAGGGCGTGGTTGCCGTGGTAATTACGAATTACTATCCGCTCGGTGCGCAGGTAATGACACTGGTGCTGCCGCTTGGCTGGTTCATCGTGGTCATGATCGGCATGTACGTTGTGTTCACCAGGCCGCACACGGTGCCTGGGCACCGGCCGATCGCGGGCGCCCGCCCGCTCCACCCGGGCGCTGAGGTGGCCGGGCCGACCGCGGCCGCCACCGGCTTCCCCACCGCGACCAGCGCTGCTGGCCCGGAGCCGCTGGCCGACCGGGGCACCCCACCGGTGGTAGGCGCGCGGTCCGACGACGCCGCCGAAGGGAACGAGGTGGCCCCGGCCGAGGACACTGAGACCAGGAAGTCGGAGGACTCCGAGTGACCCCAGCGACCGATGCGCTACCCGTTGCCGCGGGGCGCCGCTCCGCCCGGGTGGTCGCCCGGTCGCTGTTCGCGCTGACCAAGCCGCGGATCATCGAACTGCTGCTGGTCACCACGATCCCGACGATGCTGCTCGCGCAGCGTGGCCTGCCGTCCCTCCGGGTTCTGGTAGTCACCCTGGTGGGCGGCGCGTTCGCCGCGGGCAGCGCGAACACCATCAACTGCTACATCGACCGGGACATCGACGCGGTGATGCGG
>DATCUG010000732.1:0-4097 GCA_036567525.1 Streptosporangiaceae bacterium
CAGGCTGGTATCCGGGTCCTGGAACACGATCTGCGCGGCGCGCCGGTAGTCCTGCAATGCCCGGCCGCGCAGCCCGCCGATGTCGGTGCCCTCGAACCGGATCTGCCCGCCGCTGACCGCGGGCAGCAGCCGGACCACGGCCCGGCCGATGGTTGATTTGCCCGACCCGCTCTCCCCGACCAGGCCGAGCCCGGCCGGCCCGGCCGCCACCCGCAGGCTCACCCCGTCCACCGCCCGCACCGGCCCGAACCGCACGCTCAGCTCGTCGATCTCCAGCAGCGGGGTCATGCTCTGTCTCCTTGCGCCTCCGGGGCGCTTTGAGGCGCCTCCTTCCCTCGTCGCTCGGTCGCTCGTTCCTCGCTCCCTCGCTCCTCAGTCCAGTCGGCGCCGCGCCCCTTTGGCGCGGCCGGCGCCGCGCCGACCCGGGGGACCGCGGCCAGCAGGTCGGCCGTGTACTCGTGCTGCGGCGCGGCCAGCACCTGGCCCACCGGGCCCTGCTCGACGATCGCGCCAGCCTGCATGATGGCCACCCGGTCGCACAGTTCGGCCACCACAGCCAGGTCGTGGCTGATCAGCAGCACCGACATGCCGTCGCGCTCGCGCAGCCCGCGGAGCAGGTCGAGCACCTCGGCCTGCACGGTCACGTCCAGCGCGCTGGTCGGCTCGTCGGCCAGCAGCACCTCGGCCCGCAGCGCCAGCGCCAGCGCGATCGCGACCCGCTGCAGCTGCCCGCCGGACAGTTGCGCCGGGTACCGGTCCAGCAGGTCCGGCGCCAGCAGCACCTGCCGCATCGCCCGGCCCGCCGCGTCCACCGCCTCGGCCCGGCTCATCCCGTGCCGCCGCAGCGCGCGCAGCACCACGCTGCCCACCTTGAATACCGGGCTGAACGCCAGTGCCGGGCTCTGGAAGATGGCCGCGATCCGCCGTCCGCGGATGGCCAGCAGCTCGCGCTGCGGCAAGCTGGTCAGCTCGGTGCCGTCCAGCCGGATGCTGCCGCTGACCGTGGCCCCCACGGTGTGCGCCAGGCCCAGGATGGCCAGCGTGGTCATCGACTTGCCGGAGCCGCTCTCCCCGGCCAGCCCGACGATCTCGGCCTGCCCAAGACCGAACTCGTCGATGCCGACCACCTGCCGGTCGCCGAACCGCACCCGCACATCCGACAGATGCAGCCTGGGCTTATCCGACATAGGTAGGTTCATGGCAGCAGGCTCCGCCGCGGGTCGAGCAGGTCACGCAGCCCGTCGCCGATCAGGTTGAACGCGAACGCGGTGACCAGGATCGCGATGCCCGGGAAGGTCACCACCCACCAGGCCGTGGTGAAGTAGTTCTGCCCCTCGGCCACCATCAGCCCCCAGTCCGGGGTGGGGTCCTGCGCGCCGAGGCCGAGGAAGGACAGCGCGGCCGCGGTCAGGATGACCCCGCCCACGTCCAGCGACACCTGCACGATCAGCGGGGTCACCGAGTTGGGCAGGATGTGCCGGGCGATGATCCGCCAGCGCGGGATGCCCAGCGCCCGGCAGCTGTCGATGTAGGGGCGGCCCGCCACCGAGGCGGCCTGGCCCCGGATCAACCGGGTGTACCACGGCCACCAGGTCACCGCGATCGCGATGGTCAGGCTGGTCAGGCTGGCCGGCAGCACCGCGGCCAGGGCCAGCGCCAGGAGCAGCGACGGGAAGGCCAGGAAGACATCCGTCACCCGCATGATCACTTCGTCTACCCAGCCGCCGAAGTAGCCGGCCGCGATGCCCAGCGGGACGCCGATCAGGCACGCGATGCCCAGCACGATCACCGCGATCAGCGGGGAGACGCGGGCGCCGTAGCTGACCCGGGACAGCACGTCCCGGCCCACCTGGTCGGTGCCGAACCAGTGCGCCGCCGATGGTGGCTTGAGCACGGTGAACGGGTGGGTGGCGGTGCCCGCGTCGCCCGGGAACGGCGCCAGCAGCGGGGCCAGCACCGCGACGGCCACGATGAACAGCGCGGTCAGCACGCCCGCCAGCAGCAGCGGGTTGGCCCGCAGGCCGCGGCGCAGCGCCTGGCCCCGGGGCAGCGCGGCGGCCGGGATGCCGGCCGGTGTGGGCGCTTCGATCATCGCAGCCGGATCCGGGGGTCGATGGCGGCCTGCAGGATGTCCACGATCAGGTTCGCGGCCACGTAGACCAGCGCGATGAACAGGGTCACCCCGAGGATGGCCGGGGTGTCCAGGGTGGCGACCGAGGCGGCCGCGTAACTGCCCAGCCCGGGCCAGTCGAAGATCGCCTCGACCAGGAACGTGTTGACCAGCGAGTAGCCGAACACCAGGGCCACCGCGGCCGCCACCGGGTTCCAGGCCAGCTTCATCGCGAACCGGCCGAGTACGGCGCTCTCCCGGAAGCCCAGCGCGCGGAGCAGCTGGATGTGCGTCTCACCCACCGTGTCCAGTACCTGGGCGCGGACCATCCGGGCGATCAGCCCAGCCGGGTAGGCGGCGACCACCACCGCGGGCAGCACCAGGTGGGCCAGGATGCTGCCCAGCATTGCCCAGTTCCCGGTCAGCAGCGCGTCGGCCAGGCTGAACCCGGTCAGGTGGGCCAGCGGGTGGCTGAACAGCAGGCCGGGCGAGTACTCACCGGCCGCGGGCAGCCAGTGCAGCTGCTGGGAGAACACCAGCTGCAGGATGAGCGCCATCCAGAAGACCGGCATCGACACGCCCAGGATCGACGCGGCCCGGATGGCCTGGTCGGCCACCCCGCCCGGCCAGCGGGCCGAGACCAGGCCGAGTGGCACCGCCACCACCAGCGCGATGATCAGCGCGGCGGTGACCAGTTCCAGCGAGGCGGGAGCGGCCGTGCCGATGTCGGACAGCACCGGCTGGTGCGTGTGCACCGACAGCCCCCAGCTCCCGGTGAGCACGCCGCCGAAGTAGGACGCGAGCTGGATGGCGGGCGGCCGGTCCAGGCCGAGGAACCGGCGCGCCGCCGCCACCTGGGCCGCCGAGGCGTGCGGGCCGGCCCACGTCGCCGCCGGGTCACCGGGGACAACGCGGGCGATCACGAACGTGGCGATGATGACGCCCGCGACCACCAGCGCAGCCAGGGCGACCCGGCGCGCGACGTAAACGGTCAACTTCCAGTCGGCCTGAGGTTGTAGACGAACACCACGTTCGCGTAGGCCGGGTCCGGCTGGAAGCCGGTGAACGACGTGCGCAGCGCGTACTGGTAGTTCATGTTGTAGAGCACGTCCAGCGGCGCCTGCTGCAGCACCTCCACCTGCATCGTCCGGTAGAGCTGCTCACCGGCGGTGCGGTTGGTCGCGAGCAGCGACTCGACCTGGTTGATCTGCTTGTCCAGCGCCGAGTTGGAGTAGTAGGAGAGGTTGAAGTACGGCTGCTTCTCGGTCAGCAGCAGGTTGTTGAACCAGGTGTACGGGTCGGCGTAATCCGGCCACCAGTACTCGAAGAAGATGCTCTGGTGGCTGGACGCGTTACTGGACTTGGCCTTGCCCCACTGCGTCGGCCAGGCCAGTGACTGGGTGGACAGGTTGATGTTCAGCTTGGCCAGGCTCGACTTGAGCAGGGTGGCCACCACCTGCTCGTTGGAGTCGCCCTGGGTGTAGGTGAGGCTCAGGTTCAGTGCCTTCTTGCCCGGCCCGAACCCGGCCTGGTGCAGCAACTGGATCGCCTTGGCCGGGTCGTAGGTGTAGTTGGGCAGGTTGGTGTAGTGCCCCGGCAAGCCGGCCGGGACCAGGCCGCTGGGCTGGACAGCGGCGCCCTGCAGGGCCGCCACGATCCCCGGGTAGTTGATCCCGTAGGAGATGGCCTGCCGCTCCTTCAGGCTCAGCGTCCTGGTGTTGAGCTGGCCCAGCAGGTTCTGGAACGACGGCACGCTGACCGTGCGGATGCCGGGCTGGCCCTGGAGCGACTTCCACAGCGACGGGCCGATCTGCTCCACGAACGAGACCTGCCCGGCCCGCAGCAGCTGGGCCGCGGTGGTGTCCTGCGGCACCACCCGGAACACGACCTTCTTGAAGTGCGGGCCGGACCAGCCGCCCCAGTAGCCGGGGAAGGCCTTCAGGATCACTTCGAACTCATGGCCCTTGTTCCAGGTCTGCAGCTCGTA
>DATCUG010000733.1:0-10241 GCA_036567525.1 Streptosporangiaceae bacterium
GCCCGCAGCACATCCGCCAGCCGGGGCCGGTGGCGGTCCGCCCCCTGGTCAGCGTGCCCGGCTAGCGGGCCGCCGGTCACCATCCTGGGCCGGACGGCCCCTGGTCACGGCAGGCCCCGGAAGCCTACGGTTTTACCTGTCAGGGCCGCGGCGGCGAGCCGGGCCGGGCGATTCGTCAGGAGGCAGCGATGCCTGGAATAGTCGTGGGGTTTGACGGGTCGGCTCATTCCGAGCGTTCCATCGAGTGGGCGATGAGAGAGGCGGTGCTCCGCCGAACTCCGCTCACCGTGCTGGCCGTGCACCCGGTCGCGGTCAGCGCCTGGACCCGCTCGGCGATCACGTTCCCGGCCGATGAGGGTGACGTGGACAAGGCCCGGGCGGCGGCCCAGGAGAGCGTGGACAAGGTGAGCAGCCAGCTGGGCGGCGAGCGCCCGGCGGTGACCGTCCGCGCGATCAGCGGGGTGCCGGCCGAAGAACTGATCAAAGCGGGGGAGGACGCGGACTTGGTGGTAGTCGGGTCCCGCGGCAGCGGTGGCTTCGGCCGTCTGCTGCTCGGCTCGGTGAGCAGCCAGGTCACTCACCACGCGCGGTGCCCGGTCGTGGTGGTGCCCGGTCCGGCCCGCAGCTGACCCAGCCGCCGTCCGAGGGCGCTGAACCCACCCGGTGGGTTCAGCGCCTTTCGCGTGCGCCGGTCTGCTAACCGTATGCGTCCGCGGACGTATCGGTTCTATTTCGTGGCTGGACACGGCGGTTACAACAGGGTTACCGTCAAGAGCGGCAGTAAAGTCGTTTTCATACAGTGAAAGTAATCAGCCGGAGCGCCCGGATGGACAACCTGCTCGTCGTCCAGGACCTGCGCGTCACCTACGGTGGGGTGACCGCCGTGGACAGTGTCAGCCTGACCGTGAACGAGGGTGAGATCGTCGGGCTGATCGGTCCCAACGGGGCCGGGAAGTCATCGCTGATCGACGCGCTGACGGGCTACCATCCGGCGGCCGGCGGTCAGGTGATCTTCGATGGGGTGCCTATCACCGGGGCCCGGCCCTACCGCATCGCGCGCCGTGGCCTGATCCGCACCTTTCAGTCCGTGGAGTTGTTCGACGACCTTACCGTCGAGGAGAACCTGCTGGTAGCGGCCGAGCAGCCGTCACCGTGGTCGGTACTGCGCGATCTGGTCGCCCCGCCCCGGCCGCGCCGGAACGAGAACGTCGCCTGGGCGCTGGACGCGTGCGGCCTGGACGACGTCACCGGCCGGCTGCCCACCGAGCTGTCACACGGCCGCCGGAAGCTGGTCGGCGTGGCCCGGGCACTGGCCATGCGCCCCCGGCTGGTGCTGATGGACGAGCCCGCCGCCGGGCTGGACAACGACGAGAGCATCGCGTTCGGCGAGCGGGTCCGCGCGCTGCCCGGCCGTGGCGTCAGCGTGCTGCTCGTGGATCATGACATGGGCCTGGTGCTCGGGCTGTGCGATCGCATCGTGGTCATCGATTTCGGCAAGGTCATCGCGTCCGGTACGCCGGCCGAGATCCGGGACAGCCGGCCGGTCGTCGAGGCCTACCTGGGGAGTCATGGTGGCGACCGTCAACGGCTCTGAGCGGGCCCGGGTCGTCGAGGTCCAGGCACTCGACGCCGGGTACAACGGCAACCCGGTGGTCCGTGACCTGAGCCTGCACATCCAGGAGGCGGAAGTCGTCGCCCTGCTCGGCGCGAACGGCGCGGGCAAGACCACCACCCTGGCCACCATCGCCGGGCTGCAGCGCCCGCTGGGCGGCACGATCCGGATGGACGGCCAGGACATCGCGGGCAAGCCGGCGCACCGGCTGGCCCGCGGCGGGCTGTCCCTGGTCCCCGAGGGCCGGGCGCTGTTTGCCAGCCTGACCGCGCGGGAGAACCTCCGGCTCAGCGCGGGCCGCGACGGCCACCACGACGAGGTCCTCGACCTGCTCCCCGAGCTGCGCAAGTGCCTGGACCGCAAGGCCGGGCTGCTGTCGGGCGGCGAGCAGCAGATGCTGGCCGTCGGCCGGGCCATCGTGCGCCGCCCGCGCGCCCTGCTGATCGACGAGATGAGCCTCGGCCTGGCCCCGGTGGTGGTGGAACGGCTGCTCCCGGTGCTCCGGCGGGTGGCCGACGAGCTGCGCACCGCGGTGCTGCTGGTCGAGCAGCACGTCGCGCTGGCCCTGGAGATCGCCGATCGCGGCTACGTGATGGCGCACGGCCGGCTCATCCTGGAAAGCTCGGCGGCTCGCCTGCGCAGCCGCCGTGACCTGCTCAAAGCGTGTTACCTGGGCGACCTGGACCGGGCTGCGGAACTAGCCGGCGACACCGAGCCGGACTCGTCCGCCGAGCCAGCCGGCGGCTGACCGGCCGTACCTGTCCCCGACAAGACCCCCCGCTAGCACAACCAGACGCAGCACCGGCCAGTACCGCTGGCCACCAAGTAGATCCCCGAACCAGACAACTACAGACACCCACCAAGGAGACACCATGGCGATCAACCTGGGCAGGGTACGCCCAGTGGCCGGGCTCGCCGCGCTGGCGGCGTGCGGGCTGCTCGCCGCCGCCTGCGGAAGCAGCGGCGGCACCGGCTCCAGCGGCGCGTCGGCGTCGTCGTCGGCCAGTGGCAGTTCGGCCACCACGGCGAGTCTCGGCACGCCGCACCCGGCCACTGGGTCGCCGGTCGTGTTCGGCCTGCTCAACCTGCTGTCCGGGCCGGTCACCTTCCCCGAGATCTCGGGGGCCGAGCAGGCCGCGGCCAGTTACGCGAACGAGTACCTGGGCGGCATCGGCGGGCACCCGATCAAGATCGATGTGTGCGCCACCGACGGCCAGCCGGCCACCTCCGAGCGGTGTGCCAACCAGCTGCTCAACTCGCATCCGGTGGCCATCCTGGGCGGCGGCGACACCGGCTCGGCCGGGGCCATCCCGGTCTGGCAGCGGGCCAACCTGGCCTACCTGGGCGGCATCCCGTTCACCCCGGTTGAGTCGAACTACAAGAACGCGGTCATCTTCGATGACGTGTCGGTCGCCGACAACGCGGCCGCCTCGGTGTACGCGGCCAAGACGCTCGGGGCCAAATCAGCGGCCATCATCTACACGTCGGACACCCAGGGCACCTCGGTGGCCGACAACGTGCTGGCGCCGGTGATGAAGAACGTCGGCTACAGCAAGGTGACCAAGATCCCGGTGCCGCCGACCGCCACCAACGTGACCTCGGCGGTGGCCGCCGCGATCAGCTCGCACCCGGACGTCGTGTACATCGACGACCCGAACTCCTGCCCGCAGGTGCTCAGCTCGCTGAAGCAGCTGGGCAGCACGGCCAAGGTGCTCGGGGTGGACCCGTGCACGTCGCCGGCCGCCATCGCGGCCGCCAACGGCGGTGCCACCGGGATGTACTACTCCTCGCCGGTGCAGGCCCCGGACGCCGGCACCACCCAGTCCAACCTGTACCTGGCCGTGCTGAAGAAGTACGCGCCGAAGAACATCCCGATCGACTCGCTGACCGCGATGGGCTTCGCCACGGTCATGAACGTGCAGGCGGCGCTGGCCAAGTTCAGCAATTCCGACCTGACCACGTCGAAAATCCTGGCCGCGTTCCGCGGCGGCAGCGACCACCCCAACTTCATGGGCCACCCGTACACCTGCAACGGCCAGCAGCTGGCCGGCGCGTCCGCGGTCTGCAACGCCTATCAGCAGATCCGCCAGGTGCAGGGCACGAAGATCATCGTGGCTGACCCGAACTGGGTGACCGCGGGCTCGTACTACAAGGGGTAGCGCCACACCGGGCCGGGGCCCTCCCCAGCGGGGCCCCGGCCCGTTTACCTAGCCTCAACCAGGGTGTGAGGAGCACGAGAGTTGTCCACGTACCTGCTGTTCTTCCTGCTCGGCCTGGGCGGGGGATCGGTCTACGCGATCCTCGGGCTTGGCCTGGTGCTCAAGTACCGCAGTGCGGGCGTGGTCGACTTCGCGCAGGGCGCGGTCGCGATGTACGGCGCCTACGTGTTCATCGGGCTGCGCACCAACGGCGTGCTCGAGCTGCCCTGGATCGTGCTGCCGCACCAGATAACGCTGTCTCACAGCGGGCTGCCGTCGTGGCTCTCGCTGGTCATCACGCTGGTCTACGGGGCCGTCCTCGGCGTGATCCTGTACCTGCTCGTCTACCGCCCGCTGCTGCGCGCCGCGCCGCTGACCAAGGTGTGCGCCTCGGTCGGCGTCATGTTGTCGCTGGAAGCCATCGCGGTACTGAACTTCGGCACGACCAGCACGTCCGCGCCGTCCGTGCTGCCGGCCGGCAGCTTCACCCTGGCCGGGGTCATCGTCCCGGAGAGCCAGCTGTACCTGGCTGGCATCGTGATCGTGCTGGCGGCCGGCCTGGCCGCCTCGTTCCGGTACACCCGGTTCGGGCTGGCCACCCGGGCCGGCGCGGAGAACGACGTCGGGGCGGCGCTGGTCGGCTTGGACGCGAACCGGATCGCGATGCAGAACTGGGTCATCGCCACCGTGCTGGCCACCCTGTCCGGCGTGCTGATCGCGCCGATCTCCGAGGTGGACCCGACGTCCTACACGCTGTTCGTGGTGCCCGCCCTGGGCGCGGCGCTGATCGGCCGGTTCTCCTCGTTCGGCGTCACCGCGGCCGCGGGCCTGCTGCTCGGCGTGATTCAGTCGGAGATCGTCAGGCTGCAGGCCGTGTTCACCTGGCTGCCCCAGCAGGGGCTCGGCGACGGCGTCCCGTTCGTGATCATCCTGGTGGTCATGACGCTGAGCGCACAGCGGCTCCGGTCCCGTGGCGTGCTCGGCGACTGGCGCAACCCGTCCATCGGCCGGCCCGCCCGGCCGATCGCCACCGCGGTGCTCACGTTCGTGGCCGGCAGCGTGGCCATGTTCTTCCTGCACGGCTCGGACCGGGTGGCCCTGATGGCCTCGGTCGTCTCGGTCTGCCTGTGCCTGTCGCTGGTCGTGCTGACCGGCTACGTGGGCCAGGTGTCGCTGGCCCAGATGTCCTTCGCCGGCATCGGCGCGTTCATGCTCAGCCACCTCAGCCAGAACTGGGGCGTGCCGTTCCCGTTCTCGCTGCTGATCGCGGCCCTGGCCGCGGTGCCGATCGGCATCCTGATCGGGCTGCCCGCGCTCCGGGTCCGTGGCGTCAACCTGGCTGTGATCACGCTGGCCGCGGCGGCCGCGATGGACGCTCTGGTGTTCAACCCGGCCTGGTTCAGCGGCGGGCTGGGCGGCCGGGACGTGCCGCCGCCCACCCTGTTCGGCCTCAACCTGGGCATCTCGTCGGGGAACTCCTATCCCCGGGTCGTCTTTGGTGTGGTCATCCTGATCATCGTCACGCTGGTCGCGCTGTCGGTGGCCCGGATGCGGAGTTCCGCCACGGGACGGATGCTGATCGCGGTGCGGTCCAACGAGCGGGCGGCAGCCGCGGCCGGCATCCGGGTCGCCCCGGCCAAGCTGTTCGCGTTCGCGCTGTCCGCGTTCATCGCCGGGCTGGGCGGCGCCCTGCTCGGCTACCTGCAGGGCACCGCCTCGGCACCCACGTTCGCCACGTTCACCTCGATCAACTTGCTGGCCATCGCGTATGTGGCGGGCATCGGCCGGATCGCGGGCGCGGTCTTCGCCGGCGTGATGATGTCGGCCAACGGGTTCTTCGTCAACCTGCTGAACGAGCACATCAGCATCGGGCAGTACCAGACCATCGTGGCCGGGGTGGCACTCGCGCTCACCGCGATCAAGAACCCGGACGGGGTGGCGTCCGAAGTGGCCGACGGGGCCAGGGGCCCCGGGCGCTGGACCGCCCTGGCCCGCGACCGGCTGCTTCCGGTGCGGTGGTTCCCGCAGACGGCCACGGCGGCCCAGCTCGACGCGCCGCCGGTGGTGACCGCGCCCGGGCCGGCCGCTGCGGCGCAGCCGGCCCCGGACCCCGAAGGCGCCGGGACGTCCGGGGCGGCTGAGCCGCAGGCCCGCTAGCTGTACAGGCTGCCGCCCTCGGGCACCGGGGTGCCGTGGCCCTCGGCCCAGCCGATGACCCGGTTGCGCAGCAGGCCGACGTGCTCGATCTCGGCCTCCACCACGTCGCCGGGGCGCAGATAGCACGAGAACGGGTCCGGCTGCACCGCGGCCACCCCGGAGATGGTGCCGGTGGTGAGGATGTCGCCGGCGCTGTACCCCTGCGGTGAGTGGTGGGCGACCAGTTGCGGCATGGACAGCACCATCCGGCTGGTGTTCCCCTTCTGCCGGATGTCCCCGTTCACCCGCAGCTCCATGGCCAGGTTGTGCGGGTCCGGGATCTCGTCCGCGGTGACGATCCACGGCCCGATCGGGCAAAACGTGTCGATCGCCTTGCTGAACGAGAACACCCCGGACTTCATCTCGCGGCGCTGGATGTCCCGCGCCGTGATGTCGTTGAACACGGTGTAGCCCGCGATGTAGCTGGCCGCCTCGTCCGGGCCGAAGAACTTGCCCGCCTTGCCGATGATGATGGCCAGCTCGAGCTCGTAGTCGAGCTCCTTGGTCAGGTGCTCGGGGTAGATCACCGGGTCCTCCGGCCCGATGATCGCGTCCACGTTCTGGAAGAACACGATGCCCTTGTGCACCGGGTGCGACCAGTTGACCTTCTGCAGCTCCTCATGGTGCTCGGTGAAGTTCCCCGCGGTGTGGAAGAACTTCTTGGGCACGATCGGGGCCCGCAGCCGGACGTCCGCGAGGGCAGGCCGCTGACCGGTCTCACCGACCGAGCCGCCGCGCTCGAAGTACTCCCGCATCGACCCGCAGTCCAGCTCGACCACCACGTCGCCGTCGACCCGGCCCACCCGGCCCGCATCGAACGTCACCAGCTTCATCGGCCCTCCTCCGTTCTCATATCCCGAAATCTACTCTCACGTGTTCGGGTGCGGAAGGAGGGTGCCCTTACTGCGGGGTTTCGACGCGGAAGACACGCAGCTGCAGGGCCAGCGTGCTGTAGTAACCGACCAGGGTGGTCAGCTCGAACAGGCCGGCCTGGCCCAGCTCGGCTTCGGCGGCGGCGTACTGCTCGTCGGTCAGGTCGCCGGTCCGCGCCAGCGTCCACGCCGCACGGGCCAGGGCGCGTTCGGCTGGGTCGGCCAGATCTGGTGTCTGGCCGGCCCGGATCGCGGCCAGGTCCGCATCCGTCAGCCCGGCCCGGCGGCCCGCGGCTTCGTGCGCGAACTGCTCGAACTCGCACTCGGTGTGCTCGGCCACGATCAGGATGGCCAGTTCCCGGGCCCGGTCCGGCAGGCTGCCCCGGTAGCGCAGCGCCGTGCCGAGGGCCTGCAGCGCCTCGCCGACGGCGGGTTCGAGCAGCATCGCGTTGAACGGGCCGGTGAGCGCGCCAGCGTCGTCGATCAGCCGGAACGGCTGGTTGCTGCCACCCCGCGGCCCCCCGGTCAGGGCGGCGTACAGCTCGGCCTGGGGGGCGTTAAGCATATGGGGTTGAAGTTTGGTCAGTCGCTCCATGCCGCAGCTCACTTCCCGCGGTAGCCGAGCAGCCGGGAGATCTGCGCGCAGGTGTCCAGCACCTGCGGCCTCAGCTCACGGGTGATCCGGGCGGCGGGCCAGTCCCGGGATTGCACGGCCAGGTTGGCGCCGGCCACCACGACGCCGTTCTCGCCGCGCACCGGGGCGGCCACCGAGCGCAGGCCGTAGGCCAGTTCCTCGTCCTGGGTGGCCCAGCCCTGGGCGCGGATCGCGGCCAGGTCGGGGCGCAGTTCGTCCACGCTGCGCTTGGCGTTCGGCCCGGCGGTGCCGGTGAATGACTGCGGGGTGATGGTCTTCTCCAGGTCGGCGTCGTCCAGGTAGGCCAGCAGCAGCTTGCCGATGGACGTGTGCACGGCGGGCAGCAGCGAGCCCACCCGGATGTTGGCCGTGACCAGATCGGAGTTGCGCAGCCGCACCAGGTAGAGCACCTGGTCGCCGGTGAGCACGGCCAGGTTGACCGTCTCGCCGGTGCTGTTGGCCAGTTCCTGCAGCCGGGGGGTGGCCAGCTCAACCAGGTCCAGGCTGCGCAGCGCGGCCGTGCCCAGGGTGAGCACCCGCACGCCCGGCCGGTACTCGCCGGACGGCAGGTGATCCAGGTAGCCCTCCGCGGTCAGCGTCATCACGATCCGGTATGCGGTGGGCAGCGGGAGTGAGACCTCGGTGGCGATGTCGGTGATGCGCCAGGTGGGGCGCTGCTCGGTGAACACCGACAGCACCCGGAGCCCTTTGGCCAGCGCCTCGACCCGGTAGTCAGGCGGCGCGCCGCCTTCCCCGCTGCGGGTGGGACTCGCAGACGCAGGCATGTGGTGTCCCCCTTGGGTTGGTGGGCAGAGCTTTCATGCTGGTTGGGCCATCTGGACAGGCGTAGCCGCAGACCTCTATGGTCTAGGGACCAGAGCAGAAATCGACTTTCACATCTCGAAAGTACCACGGTGGGTAAACCGTGAATAGTCAGGTAGTGGAGCGACCGCGGATGAATGACTGGCTCGGGTTGCACGGCCGCACCGCGCTGGTGGCCGGTGCGGGCGGACTGGGCGGGGCGAGCGCCCTGGCCCTGGCCGAACTGGGCGCACGAGTGCTGGCCGTCGACCTGGACCAGGCCCGGCTCACCCAGTTGGAAGAGCGGGTTCGCGAGCATGACGGGCACCTTGAGGGGGTGGTCGCCGACCTGACCGACCCGGAGGCGTGCCGGCGCATCGTCAAGGAGGCGGCAGGGCGGCTGGGATCGATCCAAGTATTCCTGCACGCGGTCGGCCGGAACAACCGGCAACCCATCCTGGAACTCGACGACACCGCCTGGAGCGATCTGGTCAGCCTGAACCTGTCCAGCGCGTACTGGACCGGGCAGGCGGTGGGCCGGGAGATGTGCGCGGCCGGCTACGGCCGGATGATCTTCCTGTCCTCGGTGTCCGGGCTGCTCGCGCACGCCAACCACGCACCGTACGCGGCCACCAAGGGCGGGCTGAACCAGCTGGTCCGGGTGATGGCCCGGGAGTGGGCGCCGCGCGGCGTGACGGTGAACGCGGTCGCGCCCGGCTACATCGAGACCGAGCTGACCCGGGACTACCTGGCCAAGCCGAGCATCCGGGAAGACCTGGTCAGCCTGGTCCCGGCCGGGCGGCTGGGCACCTCGTCCGAAGTCGCCGACGTGGTGTCATTCCTGGCCTCGGACCGGGCGACGTTCATCACCGGCCACGTTCTGTACGTCGACGGCGGCCGGGTCCTCATCTAACCTGCACCCTTCTCCCGCACGGAGCCAACTGATGCCAGACCAGCGCAGCGCCCCTACCTTCCCCCAGCGCTTTGCCGGCCAGACGGTCCTGGTGACCGGGGCCGGGACCGGGTTCGGGGCCGAGATCGCGGTACGCGCGGCGCAGGAAGGCGCCCGGGTGGTGGTGCATTACAACCGGTCCCGTGAGGGCGCCGAGGACACGGCCAAGCGGATCGAGCAGGCGGGCAGCGAGGCTGCCCTGGTCCAGGCGGACATCACCAGCTGGGACCAGATCCGTGCGCTGGCCGACGCGGCGTTCAGCGCGTTCGGCGGGCTGGATGTCGCGGTGAACAACGTGGGTGACGTGGCCCGGGATCAGATGTCCTGGCGGGACATCACCGAGGAATCCATCGACCACGTGCTGGCCGTGGACGTGAAAGGCACGCTGCTGTGCACGCAGGAGTTCGGCTCCCGGATGGTCGAGGCGGGCGGCGGCTGCGTGATCAACATCGGGTCCACCGTCATCGTCCGGGGCAGCGCCCGGGCGCCGCAGTACGCCGCGGCCAAGTACGGCATCCTCGGCATCACCAAGTCCTACGCGCAGGCGTTCGCGCCCACGGTCCGGGTCAACACGTTCGCCCCTGGCTTCATCGAGACCCAGGCCACGCTCAACCGGCAGGACTGGAAGAGCGGGCGCGCGGAGAAGCTCCGCTCGATGACCCCGATGGGCCGGATCCCCGGGCCGGCCGAGGTCGCGGGCACCGCGCTGTTCCTGGCCACGCCGGACGCATCACACATGACCGGCGGCTACATGGTGGCCGACGGCGGCTACAACATGGTCGGCGCCTGACGGCTGGGCGGGAACGGCCGGGTAGCGGCGTGGCTGGGTAGCGGGCGGCACGGGCGATGCGGATCTGCGTGGTTGGCTGCGGGGCCATCGGCAGCCTGGTCGCGGCTCATCTCGGCCGCCTGCCCGGCGTCGAGGTATGGGTCTTCGACGTATCGGCGGCCGTGGTTCAGGCCATCAACCAGGACG
>DATCUG010000734.1:0-11024 GCA_036567525.1 Streptosporangiaceae bacterium
CATGATCGCCAACCTCGGCTACACGTTCACGTTCGGCGTGCACGACCAGGCCATCCTGGCCCGGAGCCTGATCGCCGACATCGCCCTGCCAGTCCTCCTGCTGGCCCACATCCCGGCGTTCTTCTCGCGGCCCCGGCGGCCGATGTGATGCCTCACTGGTGCGGCATGCCGATGTCGCCGCTGATGGCTGACTGCGCACGGGCGGCCAGATTGCCGTTGATGGTGATGCCCGCGGGGCTGACGCTGAACTCGCGCATGGCCGGGTCGTGCCCGCTGGCCCTGGTTTTGATGACCGACAGCGTTCGCTTCACCCGACCCTGGTCGTGGTGGTAGCTGAGCAGGATCACGTTGTCGGATAGGTGTGACACGACGAATTCTGACAGCCGCTGGGTACCGAAAAGCTCGGGTACCTCGCACGTCATCAGCACGCTGATGCCCTGCCGGGAGAGCCGCTGGGTGAGCGAGTACATGAACTCGCGGAAGCGGGTTTCGTCTGGTGCGGCCATCTGCAGGTCGCCCAGGCTGTCCAGCAGCACTCGGCGGGCTCCGGTGCGCTCAATGGTGTGCAGCAGGTCATACACCCACTCGTCGATGTAGATGTCGACCGGCGAGCGGTACATGATCTCGATGGCCGACACCTCGGCGGGCCAGCCGAATCCGGTGATCACCCGCTGCAGCTGGGTCGGGTTCTCCTGGAGGCTGGCGATCACGCCGGGTTCGCCGTGCTCGGTGCCGCTGTGGATGAAGTGCAGGCCCATGACCGTTTTTCCGGCCCCCGAGGGACCGGCGATCATGGTGGCTGTACCGGGCCACAGCCCGTCGGCCAGCATCGCGTCCAGGGCCGGGATCCCGGAGCCGATCCGCGTCGAGCCGAGCGAGTAGTCTTCCCGGGCCGACACGTCAGCGAGCCGGGGGAACAGGTCCAGGCCGCGCTTGCTCAGCTTGTAGGCGTGCTGGCCGGACCGGAAACCACTGCCGCGCAGCTTCCTGACCTCAAGGAAGCGCATGTCGCGCTGGCCGGTCCGGAGGGTGGTCAGGTCCAGGATCGCGTCCGCGACCGCGAACTCGGGCAGCAGCGCAGCATCGTCGGGAGCGTATTCGCCGATCCAAAGGGAAGCGGTGGGGAAGGCGGTGAGGCGCCCGGCGAGCTGGTGCAGGAACCGCCGGAAATCCGCGGCGCTATCGGCGAAGGTTTGCAGGGCCTTGAAGCTGTCGATGATCACCAGCCCGGGGCGGCGCTGCCTGAGCGTGACCGCGACCTGCTCGGACACCCCCGCCAGCCCGTCGGTGCTGGCCGTCTGCCCGAGGTCCGCATAGAACACTGATGTGCCGACCGCGGAGGTGTCGAAGAAGTCGAGGGTCTGCCCGAAACGGACGATCTTCTCCAGCGGCTCGGAGACGGTGGAGAAGTAGACGACGGGGCGGCCGGGGTCGGCGTTATGGAAGGCATACTGCTGCGCGATGATCGTCTTCCCGGTGCCCGGCAGGCCCATGATCAGGCTGATGCCGTGGGCGGGCAGCCCCCCGCCGAGAACGTCATCCAGTGCGTGATTCCCGCTGAGCAGACGGCTGCCGGTCATGAGCTGGCTCCTGACCCGGCCAGGAAGGCGCTGGATCGCAGCAGATCGCGGACCGTGGACACCAGTTGCAAGGGATCAATGGGCTTGAGCAGGAACGCGTCAGCGCCCGCCGCCATCGCGGCGTCCCGGGCTTCGATCGCCGACACAGCGATCACCGCCACGCCCGGGCGTTCCCGGAACTGGCGGCACAGGTCCAGCCCCGCCCCGCCGGAGATGAGAACTTCCACCACCACCACGGCGGGGGACGCCGCAGCGAACGCCGCCACGGCTGCCTCCTCACCCAGCGCGACCTCAACCTGGAAGCCTTCCGTCTTGAGGAAGTACTCCTGGAACTCCGCCGCGTACGGGTCAGATTCGGCGAGCAGAATCACCAACTGGACAGCAGGCTGGCGGAACGGCGCGGTCAGCGGCATCCCGCCATCCATGTGCTCGGCCAGCAGGCGGTGCGCATCGGCGGCGCTGGCCCCGTCCCCCATGTGCGCCCGGATGAACCTAAGCTGCTCCACCTGCTGGCGGCTGAACAGCCGGTGACCGCTGTCGTTCCGGGCCGGGACGACCTGCCGGTAGCGGTCTTCCCAGGTGCGGAGCGTGGCGACCGGGACATCCAGCATCCGGGCCACCGCACTGATGCTGTAAACCGGGCGTCCTGACTGCACAGTTACATGGTAGACACACCTCTTCAGATGTGGTTCAGATGTGGGCCAGATACGGCAGGTATGACGAATCTGCCGGGTTCAGCGCGGCGTAGCCTCTTCACTTATTCAGCAGTAAGCTGGCCTGGCGGGTTGACGACACAGCCTGTGCCGAGGATCTGGCGAGAGGTCAGGGTCAGTGGCGGACTCCGGGCCGTCGTGTCCAGACGGCGGCAGCACCAAACGTAGCCCTGATCGGGTCCCCAGCCCGGTCACCTGTGCGCCGGGTGCCCGGCGCAATGGCCGTGATCCGGCCGGCCGGGCGGCTTCCAGCAACCCGCGCACGCTGTTTGGCAATGGGAGTTTCTCCATTGCCCGCCGTAGCGATCCGGTACAGCTCGTCCTAGCCGGTGAGCTCGACTATGCCAGCATCCCCCGGCTGACCGACGCGCTGCTCGATGCCGCCGACGGCTCGGGCGTCCTGCACGTCGATCTGGCCGGCGTCTACTTCTGCGATCTCGCCGCCCTGCGGACAATCATCGGCCTCAGCCAGCACAGCGAGGACCGGCAGCCGCCGCGCCTGGCCAGGCCAGTGGTCCTGCATAACCTTCCCACCCACATCGAACGGGTGCTGCAGATCCTCGGCTGGGACAGCGCCTCCGGCCTGACCGTAGCCACCAGCATGTCCTCACCCACCGCCCAGTAACAGGCCGCCGCGGGAGCCGCGGCTAGGCTGCGGGAGCGGGCTGCCCGTCCGGCAGCGCGCGGAATCCGGCGAGCTGCCGCAGCCGCGGCCACTCCAGGGGCGGCTTGGCCGCCGGGACCCCGGGCCGTTCCCTCGGCACGATCACCCGCAGCGCCCGGGGGCGGATGGCGCAGCGCACCGGGGCCGGCATCATGATCGTCTCCCCGTCGATACCAACCGGGATCTCCGCCACGTCGGCCTCGACCACCACCTCGTCGGCGGTGGCCACGGTCAGGCCGTGACCGTGACCCCGGCGGATGAGCTCGGCCGCCTGGCGGCCACTGTGCACCAGCACGGCGACCACGCCGAGCGTGCCCGCGTCGATCCGCGGCCGCCGGCCGAGCCCAGCGATGTCGCCCATCCCGTACGGGTTGTTGCTGATCAGCAGCGCTTGCGGGCCGTCGATCCGCGTCTCGCCAGCCTGCGCCGACAGCCGGGCGCCCTGGTCGCCGTTGAGCAGGCCAGGGAGGAGCCGCAGGGTGGTGCCGCGCTTGTCGTCGCGGTAGGCCGGGCTGCGCACCACCTCGGCGTAGGCGCCGAACGAGGCGTTGTTGACGAACGTGCGGTCGCCGATGACGCCCAGGTCCACCTCCAGTTCCTCCCCGTCGGTCAGCGCATCCAGGCAGCTCGCCGGGTCGTCCCGGTCCAGGCCCAGGTCGAGGGCGAAGTGGTTGCGGGTGCCCGCGCTGATGACCAGGAACGGCAGGCCGTGCTCGGCGGCGATGCCGGCCACCAGCGCCTGGGTGCCGTCGCCGCCGGCCACCCCGAGCAGGTCAGCGCCGTCAGCCACCGCCTGGCGGGCCAGCGCGGCCACATCCACCACACCCGGGCCGTCGAGCAGGGCCACCTCGGCGCCCAGCGCTTGCGCCTTCTCCGGCAACCGGAACTTGGTCACCTTGCCGCCGCCCGACCGCGGGTTCATGATCAGGAACGGGTGCTGTGCGCGGGTGGCGGGCGCCGCGGGCAGGCCGGCCGGGGAGTCGCCGGTGCGCAGCGCGGTCCGCCCGGTCCCGGCGGCCAGCAGCATCAGCAGCACGGCCACGATGGCCACCCAGAGCAGGTGGTGCAGCGCGAACGTCACCAGGATCAGGACCGGCGCGGCAATCACCAGGATGAGCGCGAGCCAGCGGACCACACCGCGGTGGGCCAGGAACCAGTAGCCACCGGCCAGCACCAGGCAAACCCCGATCGCGGTCAGCCCGATCATGGTCAGGCTCCGCCACCCGGCCACCGCCAGCAGCAGCACCACCGAGGCCAGTACCAGCGCCAAGGCAGCCCGGGCCAGCCAGCGCCGGTCCCTCATCGTCATGACATCCAGGCTCGCGGGGCCGGGCGGCGATGTCCTCACCCGGGCGAGGGTGAATCGCCGATCACCCGGCCCGTCCGGTCACCCGGCCCGTCCGGGCACCGGCCCGTCCGGCCTACATCCGGGGCGGTTCGGTGTAGCGGCGCTGCTCGGTCACCTCGGTGGCCGCCTGCTGGCGCCGCCGCAGGTACATCATGCCGATGGCGAAGCACAGGCCAGCCACCCCGCCAATCATCAGGATCACGCCGATGACCTGCAGGTCGACGTTCTTCGGAGTCCAGGTGACAGCGAAGCGGAGGATCGCGCCGATGATGATCAGGGCAATGCTTCCGCCAATGGTCACGGACGGCCTCCTTCCGGCTGGCGCCGTTTTATGCCTGGATGGACTATGGCCGCCCGGGCCGCTGGCTGCCTCACCCGCGCCGGGTGAGCCAGCCCGCCTCACCCGAGCCCAGCCCAGACCGGCCCGGCGCGGCCAGGCCAGCGCCCCTATCCAGGACGTGAGCAATCGCCCAAATCCTCAGCCCAGCCGGAATCCCGGCCCCCGGCGTGACCTAGCTGAGCCCGGCCGGCTTTCACCCGGTCCGGGGGAGGCGCCTACCCGGCCGGCTCAGCGACGGTGAACAGGCCTGCCGCCGAGGGGCACCCGCAACCGGGGGGCACAGGTGCCCAACGGCGGCAGGCTTTGCCAGGGTCCTGGCCGAGGAGGTGACCTGGTGTCCGAGGTCGGCGGCAACACACCAGACGGGAACACTCCTGCCACCACGAGCCTCACCGGAGATGAGCGGGCCGAACTCGAACGGCTCCGCGCCGAGGTCGCTGAGCTGCGGAGCCGGCCAGCCACCCCGGCCCCACCAGCGCCGCGGCGCCGCCGTGGTGGCTGGCGCGCCCCGGTGGCCACCGCGCTGATCGTGATCGGCTGCATCCTGGCCCCGATCTCGGTGATCGCGGTATGGACGGCGAACCAGGTCTCCAACACCAACCGGTACGTGGAGAACGTGACCCCGCTGATCCACGAGCCGGCTGTCCAGGCGGCGCTGACAGACAAGATCACCGCTCAGATCGAGGCGCATCTGCCCGTCCAGGCGCTCACCAACCAGGCGGCGGACACCCTGACCAGCAAGGGCTTCACCCGGGTGGGCACGCTGCTGCACTCGTTCTCCGGGTCACTGGCCAGCGCGGTGTTCGGCTTCATCCACGGCCAGGTGGCCAAGATCGTCAGAAGCCAGCAGGTGGCCAATTTGTGGGTGCAGCTGAATAGGAGAGTGCATGCCCAGCTGGTGAAGGCCCTGTCGGGCCACGGGAGTGGGGCCATCACGACCAGCAACGGCAAGGTCGTGCTGAACCTCGGCCCGGTCATCGACGTGGTCAAAACCAGGCTGGCCGCCCGGGGCCTGGGCATTGTCAGCGCCATTCCGGCCATCAACCCGCAGTTCGCCCTGTTCAACGATAAGTACCTGGTCCAGGCGCAGTCCGGATACCGGCTGCTCAACAACCTGAAGATCGTCCTGCCGATCCTCACCTTGCTGCTGCTGGGCGCCGGGATCTACCTGGCCCGGGGTCACCGGCGCGCCACCGTCGGCGCCGGGCTCGGCCTGGCCGCGTCCATGCTGGTGCTCGGCATTGCGCTGGCCATCGCCCGGGGCATCTACCTGAACAGCGTGCCGAGCAGCGTGCTGCCGAGCGACGCGGCCGCGGTCATGTACGACACCCTGGTCCGGTTCATCAAGGATGGGCTGCGCATCTTGCTCGTGGTCGGCCTGATCGTGGCCATCGGCGCGTTCTTCACCGGGCCGTCGGTCACCGCCGTGCGCACCCGGCAGGGGCTGAGCCGTGGCATCGGCTGGCTACGGTCCAGTGGCGAGCGGGCCGGGCTGCGCACCGGGCCGGTCGGCTCCTGGACGTACCAGCACCGCACCGCGCTGCGGATCAGCGCGGTGGCCCTGTTCGCCATCATCTTCGTGTTCCTGGCCACGCCGAGCGCCGCCTCGGCGATCATCCTGGCCGTCCTGCTGCTCGTAGTGCTCGGCCTGATCGAGCTCATCGGGCGCCCCCCGGTGCCGAGCCCGGTCCAGGCCCCGGAGGCCGGCACGGGCGGTAGCTAGGTCCATGCTCGCCCAAGCGGCCGGCCTGGCCGTGCTCGCCGCGATCTCCCCCACGGCACTGCTGGTGGCCGCGGTCTACCTCGGCTCGGCCCGGCCCCGGCAGACCTTGCTGTGCTACCTGATCGGCGCCGTGGTGATGAGCGCCGTGATGGCCGCCGTGGTGCTGGCCGTGCTCCGGGCGGGCGGCTTCAGCCTGGCCCACCACCGGACGCCCCGCTACGGGCTGCGGCTGGGCCTGGGCGTCCTGCTGCTGCTCGGCGGGCTGGTGCTGGCCGTCCGCAAGAAGAAGCCGCCCGACCCGGACAAGCCGCCGACCGGCCTGATGGCCCGGCTGGTGGCCAGACCAGCGCCGTACACCGCGTTCCTGGCCGGCATCCTGATCTTCGCCCCCGGGCTGACCTTCATCGCCGCGATCCAGGTGGTGGCCACCGCCCAGGCCAGCCTGGACGCGACCGTCACGGCGCTGGCCGTGATCGTGGTCATCAATGTCTCGCTGGTCTGGCTGCCGCTGCTTGGCTACCTGGCCGCGCCCGGGCCGACCGCCCGCCGGCTGGTCGCGTTCAACGCCTGGCTGCGCCGGAACGGCCGGCTGATCCTGGCCGTAGTCATGATCGCCGCCGGGTTGATCCTGGCCAGCAACGGGCTGACCGGCGTGCTCACGAAGTGATCACCCGGGTACGGGCTGGTTCACCCACCCTGGGTGATGCTGCACCCACCGTCCGGAGTCAGCGTGGTACCTGACCCTGGCGAGCAAAGGGGTGGCGGGCGATGGGCACTGGATCGGGGTTCCGGGCCCGCCGCGCGGCGAAACCGGCCTGGGTCGGCTGGGTCATCTTCGGCAGCGTGGTGATGATCGTGCTGGGCCTGTTCCACATCATCGACGGGCTGGTCGCGATCTTCGAGCGGGGCTACTACCTGGTGACCAGCAGCCACCTGGTGGTGCACGTCGACTACGCGGCCTGGGGCTGGCTGCACCTGGCGATCGGCGTGGCGTTCCTGCTCACCGGCTTCGGCGTACTGGCCGGGCTGATCTGGGCCCGGGTGACCGGCATCGCGCTCGCGGTGATCAGCGCCCTGGTCAACGTGGCTTTCCTGGCCGCCTACCCGGTGTGGGGCGTCATCCTGATCGCCCTGGACATCGTGGTCATCTACACGCTGGCCATGCACGGCCGGGACATGAAGTCGATCTGACACAGCTAGATCGTTAAGGGCCACGCCGCCGGGCCGGGCCTGATGGCCGGTGCCCGACCAGCCCGGACGCGCCGGACCGCCGGGTGCGGGCCCGCCGCGCCCCGGCTGGCTCACGCTGAGTTGGTGCCGGCGTGGGGTCAGCTGCCGGGCCGGCCCCGCCAGCGCCCCGGAAGCCGGCCACCAGCCTGGCCACCAGGGTGGCCAGGAAGACCACGCCGGTGATGGCCTCGATCACCGCGACCGCCTGGCCGCCGCTGCCCGCCGCGGTGTAGTCGCCGTAGCCGGTCGTGGTCAGCGTGACGAAGCTGAAGTACTGAAAGATCCGGGTGTCGCCGACGTGCTCGCCCTGCGCGAAGAACGTGTTCCCGCCAAAGTGGTACATGGCGTAATAGAACGCGGCGAACATCAGGCCCAGCACCAGGTAGGCACTGATCGCGCCGTAGATGCTCTGCAGCGTGATCTCGGGCCGGGCCAGCACCCGGCGCACGATGAGCACCGCGGACAGCAGCAGGATCAGCGCGGTCCACATATTCGCAACGCCAGCACCCGGTCCTTTGCTGTCCAGCGCCAGACTGATTGCGGCCAAAATGGAACCGGCTAGCAGGATAAGCGCGGCGATGTGCCTGGACCTGCGCTTCAGGGTGCTGTTCCGCACCGCGATCAGCACCACGGCCAGGAAAAGCACGATCTGGAACGCGCTGATCACTACGCCCTTGACGAACGCGGACAGCAGATAAGTGAAGACCAGGATCAGCAGCAGCACGCCGGTCCGGTTCGCGATCCGCGCCCGGTGCCCGGCCGGTGTGGCGCGCGGTTCCAGCCGGGTGGTCATGCGGCCAGCCTGGCCGGGCGGATGAGCTTTCGCTTCACCCGCCCGGGGTGGCCGGGCCTACCAGATCAGCTGGACTTCTGGCCGTGCAGGGCCTCCTGCAGGTCCTGCTCGCCCTCCTTGGACAGTGAGGACTTGAGCACGGTGCCGCCGAACCGGCTGAGTGCCTCGGTCGCCTTGTCCGGGGTCACCTTCTCCACCATCAGGAACAGCGCCGACGTGCCCGGCTTGAGCATCCCGCGGACCTGCTCCTGGAATTCGCGGTCGATACCCGACTTGGTGATCTTCCCCATCAGCGCGCCCATGCCAGCGCCGATGGCCAGGCCGAAGAATGGGATGAAGAACAGCAGGCCAAACAGCAGCCCCCAGAACATCCCCCAGGTCGCCCCGGCGCCCACCGGGTGGTGACTGGTGTGCACGTGGAACTTGCCCTCTTTGTCGCGGACAATGACCGCGATCGCGTCGGGCTCGATGATGAGATCCTGGGCCAGCCGTCGCGCCTCGTCGGCCGCCATCTCGGCCGTCCCCTCGTCGGGGTAGCCAATGGCAATAAGGTCAGCCATGATGTCCTTCCCTCTCCGGATTGACTTCGCGCGACACAGTCCACCGCCCGGCCCGGTCGGCCGCCCCACCCGCAGCGGGTGAACAGAGGCGTGTCGGCCGCGTGCGGCCTCGGCGCGGAGCGGCGATCCGGGGGTCCGGGGGGTCGTCCCCCCGAGCTAACAGAGGCTGATGATCTCGGCCTCGGTTTCCAGCGCGGTCTTGGTCCGGCCGAGCACCAGCCCCGGCCCGGGCAGCGCCGCGTAGGTGGCCAGCACCGCGCTGCGGAAGCTCGGGTGGATGGCGTCCCGGCCGAGCTGCTGGGTGATCCCGGCGTCGGCCAGGCAGTCCATCAGCCCGCGGGCGCTGGCGGCCAGCCGCAGCCGGGTGCCGATGGCGGTCAGCCGCTGGTGCACCGACAGGATGGCGGCACAGGCGTCGTCGTCCACGCTGCTTACCGGGCCGAGGTCGAGCACCACGGTGCCGACCGGGCAGCCGCAGCGCAGCACCCGGCGGACGATCGCGTCGGCCAGCTTGCTGCCCTGGCCGCCGTCCAGCGAGCTGGTCACGGCCAGGCAGGTGAGCTGCGCCCGGCCCCGCGCCGCGGCCCGGGCCTTGCGCCGGCCGGAGATGATGGCCGAGGCCCGCGCCGCCCGCTGGCCGAGCCCGCGGCCCGCTGGCTCCGGCGCGAGCAGCGGCATGATGTGCGGACGGCTCATCTCAGCGGGCCTCCCGGACCGGCGTCGGGTACCAGCGGCCGCCAGCCCGGATCCCGGTGCTGGCTCGGGGCGGCCGCCATTCAGCCTCACCTGGCGCGAGCCGCCACGCATCACCCAGACCGGGCGAATACTCCAGTTAGTCCATACTCAACGCCCGTGCCGTGCTGATCAGCTCGCTGTGCGCGGCCGTCAGGGGATAGTTGCCAGCGAACCGCCGGCGCAACGGGTCGTAGCCCTCGGCCAGCAGCCCTACGTCGTTGCGCAACTCGAGCACGGCCCGGAAGATGTCCCTGGCCTGGGCCGGCCGTCCGGCCGCGGCCAGGCTGCGGGCCAGCCAGCACGAGCCGGGCAGGTAGCCCACCGCGCTGGGCGGCAGCCCGTCGGCGCCGGCCGGGTAGCGCAGCAGCACTCCGCTGTCGTCCAGGTCCCGGCGGATGGCCTCGATGGTGCCGGCCAGCCGCGGGTCATCGGCGGGCAGGAAGCCGAGCAGCGGCAGCTGGAGCAGCGCGGCGTCGACCGGCGCGGCGCCGTACCGCTGGGTGAAGCTGCACCGCTCCGGGTCGAAGCCGCGGGCCAGCACGTCCGCGTGCACCTGGGCGCGGAGCCGCCGCCAGCGGCCGGCCGGACCCGGGCCGCCGAACCGGTTTATCGTCGTCACGGCCGCGTCCGCGGCCGCCCAGGCCATGGCCTTGCTGTGTACGAAGTGCTGCGGCGGAGCGCGCATCTCCCAGATGCCCGCGTCCGGCTGCTGCCAGCTCCGCTCCAGGAAGGGCAGCAGGCCGGGCGGCTCGCCCGGGCCGGGCACGCCGGGCAGGCCAGCTGCCCGGCAGGCCAGCCGGGCCCGCAGCAGGTAGCCGAACGTGGCCAGCTCGGCCCGGGCCGCCGCGGCGTTGCCGATCCGCACCGGCTGGGCGCCGTGGTAGCCAGGCAGCCAGCCGGCGTCCAGTTCCGGGATGCGCCGTTCCCCGGCCACCCGGTACACCGGCTGGACCTGGGCGGCCGGGCCGGCCACCGCGTTCTCCAGCCAGCGGATCAGCCGGCCGGCTTCACGATCGGCCCCGGCGGCCAGGAACGCGTCGATCCCGGCGGCCGCGTCGCGGATCCAGCAGTACCGGTAGTCCCAGTTGCGCAGGCCAGCCGGCTGCTGCGGCAGGGACGTGGTCGGCGCGGACAGCAGGCCGCCGGTGGGCTGGTAGCTGAGCGCCTTGAGGGTGATCAGCGAGCGGGTCACCGCGTCCCGCCACTCGCCGCCGCAGCGCAGCCCGGCTACCCAGGCCCGCCACCAGCGCGCGGTCTGCGCGGCCAGCGCGCTGGCCGCGGGCCGCTCCGGGGCGGGCCGGTGGGCCGGGCGCCAGATCGCGGCCACCGGGATCTGCT
>DATCUG010000735.1:0-7026 GCA_036567525.1 Streptosporangiaceae bacterium
GCTGGCCGGCGGCAGCGGCGACGGCACGGTGCGGCTGTGGAACCCGGCCACTGGCCGCCTCGTCGGCGTGCTCCAGACCGGCACCGGCCGTAACACCGGTGTGTACGGGCTGGCATTCAGCCCGGACGGCAAGCTGGTGGCCATCGGCTGCGGGGACGGCACGGTGCGGCTGTGGAACCCGGCCACCCGCCGCCCCCTCGCGACCCTGCACGCCACCCCCGGCACCCAGTACGGCGCGGACGCGGTGGCGTTCAGCCCGGACGGCCAGCTGCTGATCACCGGCGGGCTGGATGGCACCCTGCGGGCGTGGAACCCGGCCACCCACCAGCCGGTCGGTGCGCCCCTCCAGACCGGCGTCCAGAACCCGGTGTTCGTCGTGGCGTTCCGCCCAGACGGCAGGCTGCTGGCCAGCGGCGGCTACGACGGCACCGTGCGGCTGTGGCAAGCATCGCTATTCGCGCCTGCCGCGGCGGCCTATGCGGCGCTGTGCGCCGACGTAGGACCACCGGCACGGCAAGAGTGGAACCACTACGCGTTCGGCGAGCCACAGCCGGCGGTCTGCGGCTGAACACCGGGCCACAAAGACTGCTGGCCCGGGCGGGGATGCCTCTCCGCCCGGACCAGCCACCAGCCCCCCGGCTGCTTTAGGTCAGCAGGTCAGGCGCCGGGTAGTCACCCATCTCGGCGCCTGGTGGCAGCGGCGGCGCGACCAGTTCCACCTCGTAGCCGTCCGCGTCTTCCAGGTACGCGGCGTAGTGCTGCTTCCCGCCCGCGTACGGGTGCCGGTCGGCGAACATCAGCCGCCAGCCGTGTAGCAGCGCCTCCCCCACCAGCCGGTCCACCATGGTCCGGTCGGCCACGTGAAACGCCAGGTGGTTCAGCCCAGGCCGGTGCCGGTCGTGGCGGAACGCGCTGCGTGCCGGGGACTGTTCCAGCACGATGTACATGTCGCCCGCCCGGAAACTGCATCCCTCGGGCCATTGCTGGTAGAGCTCATAGCCCAGCGCGCCCAGCAGCCAGCCCCAGGTGTGCTCGGCCCGGCTCAGATCAGGCACCCACAGCTCGAGGTGGTGCAGGGTCCCCATGACGACCTGCCTCATGGCCGACACTATGCCGCAATCCGGACATCCGGCGCGGGTTACCGGTCAGTCAGTCCGGCAGATTCTCCAGCCGCTGCTGCAGCCGGTTCATCCCGGCCAGCCACCGGCTCGGGTCATCGGCCCGGTGCGCGTACATCTCCGCGACCTCTGGATGCGGCAGGATCAGGAACCGGCCATCCGCGATGCCCGCGATGACCGCGTCGGCCACCTCTTCCGGGCTGATCGCCGCGTCGGCCAGCAGCGCCTGGCCGGCCGGGCCAGCCGCCTCGAGCAGCGCGGTGCGCACCCCCATCGGGCAGAGCGCCTGCACGGTGATACCGCGGTGCGCGTAACTGGCCGCCATCCACTCGGCGAAGCCGAGCGCGGCGTGCTTGGTCACCGAGTAGGGCGCCGAGCCGAGCATGGTGAGCAGGCCGGCCGCGGACACCGTGCAGATCAGATGGCCCCGGCCGCGCTCCAGCCACGGCCCGGTGAGCAGCCGGGCCGCCCGGACGTGCGCCATCACGTTGACCTGCCAGCAGGCGTCCCATACCGTCTCGGGCGCCTCCGGGCCGCCTTCCGGCCCGATCCCGGCGTTGGCGCAGAACAGGTCGATGCCGTCCAGCATCTCGGCCGCGCCCTCGATCCGCGACGCGACCCCTTCTTCGCTGGCCGCGTCCCCGGGCAGCGCCTCGCCGCCGATCGAGCTGGCCACCTGCTGGGCGGCCGCGGCGTCCAGGTCGTTCACCACCACCCGGGCGCCCTCGGCGGCGAACCGGCGGGCCAGCGCGGCCCCGATCCCGCGGCCGGCGCCGGTGATCACCACCCCGGCGCCGTCGACCGACTTCATGCCGCGCCGGGACCGGGCAGGCTGGCCAGGCCAGCCAGCGTGCCGCGGTGCCAGTCCGGGGTGCCGAACCCGGTCGAGGCGCTCTTGGCCCGCTTCAGGTACAGATGCGCCGGGTGCTCCCAGGTGAACCCGATGCCGCCGTGCAGCTGCACGCACTCCTGGGCGGCCAGCGTGGCCACGTCGCCGCATGCCGCCTTGGCCAGGGCCACCGCGACCGGCGTGTCCGGGTCGCCGTCGGCCAGGCAGGCGGCCGCGTACCGGGCCGCCGCGCGGGCCTGGCTGATCGCCACCCACAGGTCGGCCAGCCGGTGCTTGAGTGCTTGGAACGAGCCGACCGGCCGGGCGAACTGGTACCGCTCCTTGAGGTAGCTGACCGTGATCTCCAGGCACTTCTCGGCCAGTCCAAGCTGCTCGGACGCGAGCATGGCCGCCCCGGCGGTCAGCGCGGCCGACGTCGCCGCCGCCGCGTCCGGGCCCACCGCCACCGGCCGCCCGGCCGCGTTGTCCAGCGTCAGGTCGGCCAGCTGCCGGGTCTGGTCCAGCGACACCACCGGCGTCCGGGTCACCCCGGGCGCACCGGCCTGCACCGCGTACAGCCCGGCGGGCACCCCGTCGCCCGGCACCAGCAGCACGCCGGCGGGCAGCGCATCGGCCACCCCGGTGATCGTCCCGGTCAGCCGCACCTGGCCCGCCGGGTCACCGGGCTGTGGCGGCATCACCCGCACACCGCCGGGCAGCCCGTCCGCCGGCCTGCTGGCAAACGGCCTGCTGGCAAACGGCACGGCCAGCGCCACGGTCAGCGTCCCGGCGGCCAGCCCGGCCAGCAGTTCCTCGTCCCGCGCGGCCAGCAGCGCCGCGGTGGCCACCACCGCGCTGCCCAGGTACGGGACGGGAGCGGCCGCGCGGCCGGTCTCCTCGGCGACCACCGCCGCCTCCCGGTAACTGGCCCCGGCCCCGCCGTGGGCGTCCGGGATGAGCAGCCCGGCGCAGCCGACCTCGGCCGCCAGCACCTGCCACAGCCCGGTGTCATACGTCTCGCTGGTCTCGGTCAGGGCCAGCACGGCCGGCCAATCGGCCCGCTCGGCCAGCAGCGACCGGACCGCGTCCCGCAGGTCCTCCTCGTCCGCGCTGTACAGCAGGTCCGGGATCACCTTCCCCGGCGCGGCCTGCCCCGGGGTGGCCGACGACTCCGCCGTGGTGCTCATCGGGGCAGGTCCTTCCACGGGATCTTGGTGTCGGTGCGCGGCTCGGGGGGCAGGCCGAGGACCCGTTCGGCGATGATGTTCCGCAGGATCTCCGAGGTGCCGCCCTCGATCGAGTTGCCTCGCGCGCGCAGGTAGCGGTAGCCGACCTCGCGGCCGTAGAAGTCGACCACGCCGGAGCGGCGCATCGTCCAGTCGTCGTAGCGCAGCCCATCCGCCCCGGCCAGTTCCACCTCGAACGCGGTGATCTCCTGGTTGAGCCGGGCGAACACGATCTTGGCCGCCGATCCCTCCGGGCCCGGGTGGCCCGCCGCGAGCTGCTGGCGGAGCCGGGCCGAGGCCAGCCGGGCCACCTCGGCGTCGGCCCACAGCCGGAGCATCCGGTCGTGCAGCCCGGGGCTGCGCAGCTCCGGGCGGTCCCGCCAGGTCCGCACGGCCGGGCCGATCATCCCGCCTTCCCGGGGCACCTGAGAGCCGCCGATGGACACCCGCTCGTTCATCAGCGTGCCCTGGGCGACCCGCCAGCCCGCGCCGACGTCGCCGATCCGGTCGGCGTCCCGGACCACCGCGCCGGTCAGGAACACCTCGTTGAACTCGGCCTCCCCGGTGAGCTGGCGCAGCGGCCGGACCTCCACCCCGGGCTGGGTCATGTCGCAGCCGAAGTAGGTCAGCCCGGCGTGCTTGGGCAGGTCCGGGTCGGTGCGCGCGAGCAGCAGGCCCCACTGCGCGTGGTGCGCCACCGACGTCCACACCTTCTGCCCGCTGACCTCCCACTGCCCGCCGTCCGGCCCGTCCTGGTGCACCGCCCGGCTGGCCAGGCCGGCCAGGTCGGAGCCGGCGCCCGGCTCACTGAACAGCTGGCACCAGATCTCCTCTCCGGTCCACAGTGGCCGCAGCCAGCGCGCTTTCTGTTCTTCATTACCGAACGCCAGAATCGTGGGCGCGGCCATGCCCAGCCCGATGGGGTTGCGTTCTGGCTGATTGGTCGGGGCGCCCGCGGCGGCGAACTCGGCATCCAGCACGGTCTGCAGCCCGCGGGGCAGCCCTTGCCCGCCCAGACCCGGCGGGTAGTGCACCGCGGCCAGCCCGGCATCGAACCGGGCCCGGAGGAAGTCCACCGGGGTCAAGCTGCCCGGGTCGTGCCCGGCCAGGAAGTCGCGGACCTGCTGGCGCAGCCCGTCCGCGCTCACGGGTGTGCTCGTGGTGCTGGTCAACAGAGCGGCCCGCCTGCCACGTAGATGACCTGGCCGGACACGAACCCGGCGCCCTCGCTGGCCAGGCACGAGATCGTGTGCGCGACGTCCTCGGGCTGGCCGACCCGGCGCACCGGGGTGTTGGCTGCGGCCGCCGCCATGAAGTCCTCGAAGCTCATCTTGACCCGCGCGGCGGTGGCCGCGGTCATGTCGGTGGCGATGAACCCGGGCGCCACCGCGTTGGCCGTGATGCCGAACGGGCCCAGCTCGATGGCCAGCGTCTTGGTGAAGCCCTGCATCCCGGCCTTGGCCGCCGAGTAGTTGACCTGGCCGCGGTTGCCCAGCGCGGAACTGGACGACAGGTTGATGATCCGGCCGTACTTCTGGTCCACCATGTGCTTCTGGGCCGCCCGGCTCATCAGGAACGAGCCCCGCAGGTGCACGCCCAGCACCATGTCCCAGTCCTCGTCGGACATCTTGAACAGCAGGTTGTCCCGCAGGATCCCGGCGTTGTTGACCAGCACCGCAGGGGGGCCGAGTTCGGCGGCGACGGTGTCCACCGCCGCGGCGACCTGGTCCGACTGGCTCACGTCGGCGCCCACCGCGACCGCCCGGCCGCCGGCCGACACGATCGCGTCCACGGTGGTCTTGCAGGCGTCGGCGTCCAGGTCGAGCACGGCGACGGCCATCCCGTCGGCGGCCAGCCGCCGGGCCGCGGCCGCGCCGATGCCGCGGGCCGCCCCGGTGACGATGGCGACCCGCTGCTGGTTGTCTGGCATATCAGTTCTCTCCCTATTTGTTTTGCGCCTCCGGGGGCGCTGGACCCACCGAGCTTCCCTCGTCGCTCGATCGCTCGTGCCTCGCTCACTCGCTCCTCAGTCCAGTCGGCGGCGCGCCCCCTTCGGCGCGGTAGCGGCGGAGTTCCCGCCGGGCCAGGGAACGCTTGTGCACCTCGTCGGGCCCGTCCGCGAAGCGCAGCGAGCGGGCGTTGGCCCACAGCGTGGCCAGCGGGAAGTCCTGGCTGACCCCGGCCGCGCCGTGCGCGGTGATCGCCTTGTCGATCACCCACTCGGCCATCGCCGGGGTGACGATCTTGATGGCCTGGATCTCGGTGTGCGCGCCCTTGTTGCCCACCGTGTCCATCAGCCAGGCGGTCTTCAGCACCAGCAGCCGGGCCTGCTCGATGCGCACCCGGGCCTCGGCGATCCACTCCTGGATCACGCCCTGGTCGGCCAGCGGCCCGCCGAACGCCACCCGGCTGGTCACCCGCTGGCACATCAGCTCGACGGCCCGCTCGGCCGCCCCGATCAGCCGCATGCAGTGGTGGATGCGGCCCGGGCCGAGCCGGGCCTGTGCGATCGCGAACCCGTCGCCCTCCTCGGCGATCAGGTTGGCCGCGGGCACCCGGACATCGCGGAACTCCACTTCCGCGTGCCCGCCGTGCGGCGCGTCGTCGTAGCCGAACAGGGTCATCCCGCGCTTGACCGTGATGCCCGGGGTGTCCCGCGGCACCAGGATCATCGACTGCTGCCGGTGCCGATCCCCGCCGGCGGCGGTACGGCCCATCACGATGAAGATCTCGCAGCCCGGGTTCATCGCGCCGGACGACCACCACTTCCGGCCGTTGATCACGTACTCGTCGCCGTCCCGCTCGATACGGGTGGCGATGTTGGTGGCGTCGGAGGACGCGACATCTGGCTCGGTCATGCAGAACGCCGACCTGATCTGGCCGTCCAGCAGCGGGCGGAGCCAGCGGTCCCGCTGCGCCTCGGTGCCGAACTCGGCCAGCAGTTCCATGTTCCCGGTGTCCGGGGCGGCGCAGTTGAGCGCCTCCGGGGCGAGCGCCGGGCTGCGCCCGGTGATCTCGGCCAGCGGCGCGTACTGCAGGTTGGTCAGCCCGGCCCCTTCCGGGTGGTTGGCCAGGAAGAGGTTCCACAGGCCCCGGCCGCGCGCCTCCGCCTTCAGGTCGGCGATAATGTCCGGCCGCTGCCAGGGGTGGCCGGCCGCGCGGTTCGCTTCCACCTGGGCGGCGAACACCGGCTCCGCCGGGTACACGCACTCGTCCATGAAGGCGAGGAGGCGTTTCCGGAACTCCTCCGTGCTTGTGTCGTAGCCGAAGTCCATTCGCCCTCCCGAGCGGTCCGACCTCGACTCTAGCGACTAGCCGGCCGGCAAGCTACTGGCCGGTACCCCATTAGCTGATCTGGCGGAACACGTACACGCCGTTGTCCAGGAAGATCTGCCGGTACCTGGTCCCCTGGTGCCGCTGCTCGACGAACGTGAGCGGGTCAGCGGGCTGCGGGCTCCAGCCGCTGTTGGTGCTGTCGAACACGATGTACCGCGGCGCCGGGTTGCCGGCCGTGCCGATCCAGTACGTGTCATCCCGGGCGGCCAGCGGCGCCACCATGGCCAGCGTGGCCTCGACCGTGGTCCCGGCCGGCACCCGGGCCAGCGCCGCGTCCTCCGCCTGGACGTGCAGATTGATCTGGTACGTCGGCGGCTGCCACACCCCGCTGAGCGGGAACTTGGGCAGCAAGGCCACGGCGATTCCCAACATGACGGCAGGCGCCACCCACCGGGTGGTCAGGGCGAGCCAGCGATCCCGATTGCCGGGGAACCGCGGCCGGGACCCCAGCCCGGACGCGGCGGCTTGCCGCCGCTCGGCGCGGAGCGGCGATCGGGGGGTTCCGGGGGGTCGCCCC